>JBNMOZ010000017.1:0-21295 GCA_051276005.1 Bradymonadia bacterium
CGCGATGCGCACCCCTCTTGGTGTTGCTTATCGCGGGCCTGGCACAGTCGGCGCCCGTCAACGGCTTCCACCCCTTCTCCACTGGGGCCGCGTGCGATCCCGACGCCGGCGACCTGTCGCTCGGGCTCGACGTCTACGGCAGCTTCGGCAGCTCGACCCAGATCAATCAGGACGCGCTGTTTAACCCGGCGGGCGATGTGCCCGATCGCGGCGCGCGCGGCACGGTGTACGAGAGCATGCCCTTCTTGTGTCGCACCCAAGGCGGCAACTCCGATGGCGAGTGGCTCGAGGCCGGGCGGCTCAACGCGAACGCGGACGCAGACGCCGTGGGCGATCGCATGACCAGCGCGTATACAGTCGACGGTGTGGGCGTCGAGATGGTCGCCGACTTCGACTGCAACGTGCTCACGCAGTGCTGGACCTTCACCAACAACTCCGGCGCGCGCATGGACGAGTTGGCGCTCATTCACTACGTCGACGGCGACCTGTTCTTCGAAGGCAGCTTCAACAACGACTTCGCCGGGACGTCAGTGGGCATTCCGCGTACGATCTACGAGTTCGACGCCGGGGACGATCCTGAGGCGCCGACCACCCAGTTGTCGCTGTACGGCGGCGACCCGGATGACACGTACCAGACAGGCTGGGAGGTCGGCGAGTTCAGCGAGAGCCGCGGCCGAATCGCCAACACCGGCGGTGGCTGCGAACCCCTGCGCAACGCGATCAGCAACCGCGTCGGCGGCAACACCGATCGCGATGGCGACCTGGTCACCGACGACGGCTACGACGTCACGCTCTCGCTGCGCTTCGACGTGGGTCCGCTCGACGCGGGCGCCATGTCACCGGCCGTCTGCTACAGCCTCAAATGGGGCTTCGCGCTGGCCTGTAGCGATGAGGACGAAGACGGCATCTGCGTGCCCGAAGACAACTGTCCGGCGGTGGCCAACCCCGGTCAGGCCGATGGCGATGGCGATGGCGCGGGCGACGCCTGCGACGTGTGCCCCGCGTTGGCAGATGACCAGACCGACACCGACGGCGATGGCGTCGGCGACGCCTGCGACAACTGCGCGCAGGACGCCAACCCCCAGCAGGGCGACGAAGACGGCGATGGCATTGGCGACGCGTGCGAGGTCTGCGAACCCCAACTCGAGATCTGCGATGGGCTCGACCAGGACTGCGATGGCGCGATCGACGAGGACGCGGATGGCGCAGCGGCGGGCTGTGTGAGCGATCTGCCAGGCCTGTGTGCGGCCGGCGTGACGGTCTGCACGGGCGGCGAGTTGCGCTGCGATCCGACGGCCGATCCGGTGGCCGAGACCTGCGACGGTGAGGACCAGGACTGCGACGGCATCGTCGACGAGGATGTCCCGGGGGTCGGTGATGCCTGTGAGACCGAAGAGCCCGGGCTGTGCGCGCCCGGACGCACCATTTGCGACGCGGCCGGTGACGTCATCTGCATGCCGCAGGTCGAACCGGCCCCCGACATCTGCGACGGCCTCGACAATGACTGCGACAGCGCCATCGACGAAGATCCCATCGAAGCGAACGCCTGCGCGACGGGCCTGCCGGGCGTATGCGCGGTCGGCGCCGAAGCGTGCGTCGACGGTGGCTTGGCCTGCGTTGATGAGGTCGGCGCGCTCGACGAGATCTGCAACGCGCTCGATGACGACTGCGATGGCAGCATCGATGAGGCATTGCGCAACGCCTGCGGCCGCTGCGGGGCGCTGCCCGAGGATCGCTGCAATGGCCTCGATGAGGACTGCGACGGTCTGATCGACGAAGCCGCCGAGTGCCCCGCCGACCGGACCTGTGTCGACGGTCGGTGCCTTGAGCCCTGCAACAACAACGAGTGCGATGGCTTCGAGATCTGCGTAGGCGACGTGTGCCTGCTGCCTTGCGAATTTGAACCGTGTGAAGGCGGGCTCAGCTGCGATCAGGAGACGGGCGAGTGCGTCGACCTGTGCGCCGGCGTGCAATGCGGCGCCGGAGAGGCATGCACCGCTGGCGAATGCGCGCCCGACGACTGCCGAGCCGCGGGCTGCCCCGACGCAGAGCGGTGTGTCGAGTTGGTCTGCGAGCCCGACCCCTGCGCCGAGACCGACTGCGCAGCGGGCGAGTTTTGTCGCGACGGCCAATGCGTGGACTCATGCGCAGATGTGGCCTGCGCGGGCGGCGAGCGCTGCCTCGACGGCGCATGCGTCGCCGATCCCTGCGCGGGCGTCGACTGCGCAGCGGACGAGGCCTGCGTCGATGGCGCGTGCCTGCCGGACCCGTGCAAGAACGTCGAGTGCCCGGCAGGCAGCGTCTGCCTGGACGGCGCATGCAGCGGCGATCCCTGCGCGAATGTCGACTGCCCGCCCGGCGAGATCTGCTCGGTCATCCAGGGCCGCGCGCAGTGCACCTACGATCCAGAGCCCGCGCCTGGGCCCGAGGTTGAGATCGATGCGGGCGTGCCCGATCTGGGCCGTCGCGACGCCGGCCCACCGCCGCCTGACTTCGGCGAAGGTGGCTTTGGCGGCGCCGAGGGTGATCCGCAACCCGAGACCACCCCGCCCGAGCCCACCGAAGAGAGCGGCTGCGCGCAGACCGCGCCGGGTGGCTCCGCAGCATGGGGGCTGATCATCGTGGCGTTGCTCGGTTTGCGTCGGCGCAGATGAGAGTTGGTCTTGTCTTTGGACTGTTGGCGCTGATGCTGGGCTGCGACGACTCGACGCCCAGCGTTCGGCTGCTCGACCTCGGTGTGGGCGCCCGCGACGCCGCGCTGGGGTGCACGATCGACGCGCATTGCGCCGGCGGCGTCTGTGACCTGTCGTCGGGCCAGTGTCGCTACCCCGGTGGCGCATGCCGCGCAGACGCCGAGTGCATCGCGCCCGAGACCTGTCTGGCCGGTGTCTGCGCGACAGCGACCAACTGTCGGTCAGGCGATCCATGCGCCGCCGGCGAGCAATGCTCCGAAGACGGCGAATGCGTCCCGCTCGGCGGGCCCCCGTGCGCGCCATGCGCCGCTGATGCCGACTGCGGTGGATCAGCCGATCGCTGCGTCAACGACCGCTGTGGGGTGGCGTGTACGGATGTCGGTTGCCCGACGGGCTACAGCTGCGCCGAGGGTCAATGCCTCGTCGATGGCGAATGCGCGGCCATGGACTGCGGGGGCAACATCTGTGACGCCAACGAGATCTGCGAGCCGCTGCGCGGTGCATGCGTCGCGCCCTGCACGCCCGCAAGCTGCGCGGCACCGACGCGCTGTCTCGACAACGGGCTGTGCAGAGAGTGCTTGGCCGATGTCGATTGCCCCGCCGCGTTCTGCGACACGACCCGCGGCCGGTGCGCGCAATGCCGATCTGCCGACGATTGCCCTGACGGCCTATGCGACGCCCGAGGTCGCTGCGTCGATTGCGCTGAGGACGCCGACTGCGCGTCCGGCCAATGCGTCCAAGCCCGCTGCGTCGAATGCGCCAACGATACCGATTGCGCCGAGGGCGTCTGCGATCCTGTCGATGGTCAATGCGTGGAGTGCCGCGGCCGCGCCGAGTGCCCCCAAGGGGCCGTCTGCGATCCCCGCCTCAACGTCTGTGTCGAGTGCGCGGCCGATGGCGACTGCCTGGGCGGACGGGTGTGCGACGCGGGCGGGCGCTGCGTCGAATGTGCTGAAGATGACGATTGCCCGACGGGCCGCTGCCAGCCTGACGAGTCGCGGTGCGTGGCTTGCCTGGGCGATGACGATTGCGATGAAGGGCGCTGCGTCGACGCGCGCTGTGCCGCATGCCGCGAAGATGTGGATTGTGGCGACGGCTTCTGTCGCGCCGGCCGGTGCATTGAGTGCCGCGGTGATGTGGACTGCGAGTTGGGGGTCTGCGTGGCCTCGCTCTGCGTCGATTGCCGCGCCGCAGGCGACTGTGCGCCCGACAACGAATGCGTCGACGCCCGCTGCGAAGGCTGCGCTGAGGATGGCGATTGCGACGCAGCCCGGCGCTGCGTTGAGCGCGTCTGCGTCGAATGCGCGGGCGACGCTGATTGCCCCGACGGCCGGTGTGGTGCCGACGGGCGCTGCGCGGCCTGTATCGAAGATGGGGACTGTGGCGGCGGCGCTTGCCTGGCAGGTGCGTGTGTGGCCTGCGTCGAAGACGCCGACTGCGCGAATGGCCGATGCAGCCCTCAGAATGCGTGCGTGGCTTGCGTCGAAGACGCTGACTGCCCGGACGCGCGCTGCGGACCCGCGAACGTCTGCGTGGCCTGCGTAGACGACGCCGACTGTCCCAACGGCGCGTGCACCCCACAGAACATCTGCGTGCGGTGCATCGACGCGGCCGACTGCCCCGCTGACCAACGCTGCGATCGCGACACCGACCGGTGTGTGCAGTGCAGTGAGGACGCCCATTGCAGCCCCGGCGTCTGTGATCAGGCGACGTCCGAATGCGTGCGGTGCCTCAACGACGCAGACTGTCTGGGCAGCCAGCGGTGCGACGTGGCGGGCGATCGCTGTGTGGGGTGCGTGATCGACGCCCACTGCCCCGCCAATCGACCCGCCTGCGATGAAGCGGCGGGCACCTGCGAAATCTGCGTCGACGACGCCGACTGCCCGGAAGGCATCTGCGACGGCGATCGGCGGTGCGCGGGGTGCGAACGCGATGCCGACTGCCCGGCGCAACGGCCCAGCTGCCAGGTTTTCTTGGGCCAATGCGTCGAGTGCGGCCGCGACGCCGACTGTGGCGGCGGGCTGACCTGCAACGAGCCCATCGGACGCTGCGTGCCGCCCGAAGAGATTTGCCGCGACGACGCGGACTGCGGGGCCGGTCGCCTGTGCGATGCGCTGCTCGCGCGCTGCTATCGTGACGATGGGCAATGTGTCGACGACTCAGACTGCCGACCCGATCACGTCTGCAATCAGGCCCTGCGGCTGTGCACGGGCTGCGGCGATGTCCCCCTGCCCTTCTTGATCTGCCCGGCCCAACAGATTTGCATCGCCGATATCTGCTTCCCGCTGTAGTCCAGCGCCCACCGCGCTCGCCTACATCCACCCCCAGTTCATCCTGAGAGCTCCCGAAATGACCGACCCCAACGCGCCGCCCGCCGCCGCGAACATCACGTGGCACGCCACGCAGGTTACGCCGGCGATGCGCGCCAAAGAGTATGGACAAACGGGCGCCGTCGTCTGGCTGACCGGCTTGTCGGGCTCGGGCAAGTCGACGCTTGCCGTCGCGCTCGAAGCCCGCCTGATGTCGATGGGTCGCATCGTGTACGTGCTCGACGGCGACAACATGCGGCATGGGCTCAACCGCGACCTGGGCTTCGCGCCAGAAGATCGAACCGAGAACGTGCGGCGCGTGGGCGAGGTCGCGCGGCTGTTTGCAGATGCGGGCGTGATCGCGCTGGCCGCGTTCATCTCACCGTATCGGGCCGGGCGCGCCGCGATCGCGGAGCGCGTCGGCGAGCGGTTCTACGAGGTGCACGTCGCGACACCGCTGGCGGTGTGCGAGGCCCGCGATCCCAAGGGTTTGTATGGTAAGGCGCGCCGCGGTGAGATTCAGGGGTTCACAGGAATTTCGGCCCCCTACGAGGCACCAGACGATCCGCATCTGAGACTCGACACGTCATCGCTCTCACTCGACGCCGCGGTGACGCGGCTGGTCGATATGTTGCGCACGGCAGGCGTGCTGCCGCCCGCGTAGGCGCTCAGCACCGCGTCAGGCGGCGCGCGCCTTCTTGAGCTTGCGGTGGGCATCGAGGGAGATGACCTCGGCCTCTGCGCGGGCCGGTGGCAAGACCGCGCCGAGCGTGATCATGTCGCGGAGGAGCGTGGACAGGCGGCGGCGGACTTGGCGGCGGGCTTTCGAGAGCAGCGATCGCATGGTGACCTCCTGGCTTGGCCTTGGCTGGCGTAGAACATCTACGCACACCTGAGTCTACGCGCCCAGGGCGGGATCGTATCCAGCGGACGTGACCGATCGCGATGTTTTCAATCCTTCAGTGTCGTCAAATCTTCGCGCGTCACTGCCGATGTCGCCGTGCCGGCCGCGATGAAGGCGTTCAAGGCCTCGACCTGCGCCGGGTTGAGCCGCCGCGGTACCTGCACGTCAACGCGCAATTGCATGTCGCCACGCCCGGGCGTGCCGTCGATATGGGGCAGGCCCCGCCCGCTCAAGCGCACCAGGTCTCCGGGCTGAGTGCCCGGCGCGATCTCGACCTCGATCGGACCGTCGAGCCCGTCCACCACAACCCGCACACCCAGCGCTGCGCCAGCCATACCGACGCTGACCTCGCCGAGCAGGTCGGCCCGATGTCGCTCAAACCGCGCGTGCTCGGCCAGGTGGACCACCAGGTACAGATCGCCGGGCTGGGCGCCTTGTGGGCCGGGCTCGCCTTTGCCCGGGACCTTCAGCTTGCGACCGTGATCGATGCCGGCCGGCACTTTGACGGTCAGGCGCTCGGTGACGGTGTTTTGGCCGGTGCCGTCGCAGGCATCGCACGGCTCGGGGATGACGCGTCCGGTGCCGCGACAACGTGGACACGTCGTCTTCATCGCGATGATGCCTCGCCCGATCGCGACCTGACCGCGGCCTTTGCATGTCGGGCATTCGGCGGGCGCGGTGCCTGGCTTCGCCCCATCACCGCCGCACGGCTCGCAGGGGGAATGCCGGGGGATCGACAGCGCGCGCGCGACGCCGGTCAAGCACTCCTCGAGGGTGATGGAGATGTCGGCCCGCACATGGTTGCCGCGGGGGGTGCGCGCCTTCGCACGCGCTCGCCCAAAGCCCAGAATGTCGCCGAATATGTCACTGAAATGACTGAAGATATCGTCGACGTTGCCAAAGCCAGCGCCGCCGCTCAATCCGGCTGAGCCGAAGCGGTCATACATCTGTCGTTTCTGCGGATCGGACAGGACGCCGTAGGCCTCGCTGACGTCCTTGAAGGTCGACTCAGCGTCGGCATCGCCGGGGTTTCGATCGGGATGATATTGCATCGCCAGGCGTCGATAGGCGGCCTTGAGCGCCGCCGCATCTGCGTCGCGTGCTACGCCCAATCGTGTGTAGAAATCGTCGGCCGCCATGCGTCGCGAGCCCCCGTCAGCGTGGCGGCAGGCTAACCGCTGGCCGCGGAGTGTCAAGCCTGTCTTGCTTTGTGATGCGTGGCGGCCGAACTATGCGGCATGGCGGATCGGCTCATTTGCGAGTGCTTGTGCGTGCCGCGCGCCGAGATCGTGCGGCGCGCGGAGGACGGGCAGCCCATCGCCGAGATCATCCGGCAGACGGCTGCTGGCACCAACTGCGGCGAGTGCCTACCCCAGATTCGTCGAATTATCCAGCGCGCGCGATGGCGTCGTCGGCTCAACCGTCTGCGCAGAGGGCGTCCGTGATGGCGCCCGTGATGGCGCCCGTGATGGCGCCCGTGATGGCGCCCGTGATGGCGCCCGTGACGGCGCGCGGTGGCGTTTCAGGAGTGGGTGATTTATTCTTTCTAACGCCCTCGCCCTGCCGGAGCTGTGCTTGACCGAGCCCCTCGAGCTGAACGCCATCTCCCTCGCCGATTCGCTCGACGCGTTGGCCAGCAGAGCTGCTGACTTCACCGAAGACGTCTGCGACGACTTTGACGGCGTCGAGCTGTGGCTGGAGCGCCGCACGCGATGGGGATATGCCATCGAGCGCGGCGTCTGCGCGCCTGACGATCGCGACAGCATTCGCTTCTCATTGCGCGTCTGGGTGGGCAACGAGTTGGGTGTCGGGCATGGCATCGGCGCCGAGCCCGCCGTGTGGCGTCAGGTGCTCGCCGAAGCCAAATCAGCCCGGCATCCGACCGACATTCCCTGCCCCCCCGCGCCGGCGACGCGCCGGCCGAGCCCGATGGTCTTTGATCCCGAGTTGCCGGATGCGCTGTCGGCCCGCCGGGTCCTGACGCGTCTCGCCGATGGGCTGGTGACCAACGCGAGCCATGAGAACGAACGGATCACCGGGCTGACCAGCCTGACTGGCCAGGTGGGGTATGAGGCCACACAGCGCATCGTCAGCAACCAGGGCGGCACGGTCGCAGCCGCGAACGGCGCGCTGACCGCGCAGGTCGAGCTCAACGCGGCTTATGGTGAGCGCTACCAGGTCATCCACCTGCCCGAGTCTTTCTTGCCGGTCGCGCTGATGGGCGCACGGACCTGGCGCACGATGCCCCACGAGACGGTCGCCGCCGACGCGCCGCTCAGCGGTCGCATCGCGGTGGTGCTGCATCCTCGCGTCATCGAGCAGCTCGTGCGCGTCGGCCTGCCGCATGTGCTCTCGACCCCTGCCGACGGACCAATGCGGTTTAGTGACCACACGCCCATCGCGCATTCGGGCATCACCCTGATCGACGATCCGGGGCTGGACGGGCTGGGCGCGAGTCGGGCGTTCGACGATGAAGGCCGACCCACTCAGCGTACGCCTTTGCTGGTGCGCGGCCGCCTCGCGCAGCGACTCTGCAGTCGTCGAGCGGCGCGTCGCCGCGGCCTCGTGGGCACCGGCTCAGCGCATCGGCTGGACGGTCCTTGGGGCGCGGCCCACGCCGTCGCACCACGGATCGCCTTTGGTAGCCTGCTCATGGAGCGCGGCGAGGTCGGCTTTCACGACATGATCGCCGTGCCCAATCGCGTCGTGCTGGTGCACGCATTGGACGGCCTGCGCATGAACCCGGTGACGACCCAATTCGACGGGCGCATTCGCTGGGGCGTGTTGCTCGGCGATCAGCCCGACGGCGCCGTTTTGTCGCCGGGCGACTGGGCGATTCGGGGGCAACTGCTCGGCACCGACGGCCTGCTCAACGCGCTCACATTGAGCCGAGAGATGCAGGATACCGGCACCGCCATCATGCCGTATTGCATGTGCGAGCTCAGCATTGAACGGCGTTGACGCGTTGCGTCGAACGGCCCGGCGCCGTAGGCTCGGCGCATGACTCGGCTGCTCATCGCCATGCTTGCCCTCTTCGGCCTCGCCGCCCCTGCGGTCGCGCAGGACGTCGCGCCCAAGGCGCCCGCTGAGGCCCCCGATGACGACCTCGACGAAGCCGCAGATGCGCCTCCCGCAGATGCGCCTCCCGCAGATGCGCCTCCCGCAGATGCGCCTCCCGCAGATGCGCCTCCGGCAGGTGCGCCTCCCGCAGATGCGCCTCCGGCTGATGCGCCTCCGGCTGATGCGCCTCCCGCAGATGCGCCTCCGGCAGATGACGGCGATGACGGCGATGACGGCGATGACGGCGATGACGGCGATGACGGCGATGACGGCGATGACGGCGATGACGGCGATGACCTCGACGAGGCGTCGTCCAAGGCACCGGCCAAGGCCGCGCGCGCGGCCTCGGCCGACCCGCTCAGCGCGTTTCGTGACAAAGAGTACGCCAAGGCGCGCGACGCCTACTTGGACCGGCTCGATGAGCGCCCCAACGCACCCGCGCTGCACTACCGCGTGGCCGTCAGTGCGGCGTTGGCCGACGATCCCGTCATCGCCGAGAAGCACGCCGCCGCCGTTGAACGTCTGGATCCAGGCAACCTCAAGGCCCAGGAGTTGGCGGCCGCTGCTCGCGTTGCCCGCACCCGCGCCAACCCGCCGAGCATCGCAATGACTCAAGCAGAGCAGGCGCTGCGCGATGGCCGACTGCGGTCAGCCGTCCGCTTGGCGACCACCGCGCTGGCCAACGCCGACGCCGACGCCGGGGCGCTGCATCGAATCCGCGGTGAGGCGCTGCTGGCGCTAGGCCGGGCCGATGAGGCCATGGGCGCGCTGCAGAGCGCGGCGGCCTCGGGCCACACCGATGCCCGGCTCTGGCTCGCTCTGGGTGATGCGGCGAAGTCGGTGGGCGAGAAGGCCCGCGCAGCGTACATGTATTCTTTGGCGGCCCAGAGCGCGGCCCCGACCGATCCGGTCGTCGAGACCGCGGCCGGCCGCCATAAACGACTTGGCAAGACGAGGCGACGATGACCGATCCCAGCCAACCGCCCACCGACGCCCCCGAGGTCGACGACGAGCGCACCGAGGAGCAGCCGCGCAGTGGCTGGATCGAATCGCTGGTGCGCAAGGTCATCGCCCAGGGCACCGAGGCGCTCAACAAGGAAGAGATCAAAGACACCGTCGTCGCTGAGCTCTTTCGCAAAGCCGTCAGCAAGGGTGGCGAAGTCGCCCACAGCACCGAGGAGTCGGTGCGGCGTCTGCTTGGCGAGATGCCGCTGCCCCAAGAAGTTGTTGAGCGCATCGTAGAGCGACTCGACGACTACAAAGTCGACGCGATGCGCATGGTCAAAGACGAGGTCCGCGCCTTCCTCGACCGCATCGACATCGGCTACGAGCTGCAGAAGATGCTCACCAGCCTCTCGTTTGAGATCTCAACCGAGATCCGGTTCATCCCCAACGAGAAGGGCATCCGCCCCGACATCAAGGCCGGCGCCCGCGTCAAGCGGACCCGCCCCGAGAAGACCAGCCGCCAGAAGTCTGGCCGTCGTGAGAAGCCCGCCCGCTCCGAGAGTGGAGACGACGACGAGCCGTCTTGATTCGGATCGCAGCGGTCCGGATCATTGCCGTCGCGACGCTGGCGTGCTTGGCGTGCTCCGAGGCACCTGACGCCCCACCCGATGACGCCGCCCCACCCGACATGAACACCGATGGTGCCGTCCGCAGACCGGTGGGATCCGCCTGCCGCGCGGCTGATGACTGCCAAGACGTTTGTCTGCTCGATCCCGCCCTGGGCGGCCGACGGTGCGTGCCGGCGTGCGACGGCGGGGCCTGTCCGGACGGTCTGACGTGCATCGTCGTAGACGGCGTCTCTGGCTGTGTGATCGGCTCAACGGCGGTCGGTGAAGGCGAGCCGTGTGGCATCGACGCCCGCTGCGCCGACCCCCTGCGCTGCGTGGCCGATATTGATCCCGATCAGACCCGCTGTGCGCGGCTGTGTGCCGTTGATACCGACTGCGACGCGCCCGACGTATGCGGGCCGACCGGCGTCTGCGCGCCACCCGATGCCCTTGTTCTACGCTGCCCGTTCACGCCCTGCGCGCGGGCCGATCTCTTATGCGTCGACATGCAATGCCTCGCCACCTGCGCCGATCTCGATCGGCGGTGTGTCGACGGCGGCACGTGCGCGCGCCGGATCGAGGATGGCGCCCAGCTTTGCCAGCCCGACGCCGCGGGCGCGCTGGGTGATAGCTGCGTCAGCGGCAGCACCGGCAGCTGCGGCGAAGATTGGGTGTGCTTGGACCGCGCGCCCGGCGATCCAAACGCCGTCTGCAGTCGCACCTGCGCGGGCGACTGCCCGGACGGGTTCGCCTGCCACCGCCCCATGGGCTTCGCTGACCGGCACTGCCTGCCCGTGCCCTTCGGCGCCGGTGCGGGCGCCGCGGATCGCTTCGCCGACTGCGCAGCGCACGGTCAGACCGATTGCGCCGAGCCGCTGGACTGCATCGACGGCCCCGCCACCACGCGCATCTGTGCGCGGCCCTGTATGACCGGATGTGGCGATGACGCGGTGTGCGACGACACCGGCCTGACCCCGCATTGCCGCCGCCGCACGCGGGGGCGCATTGGCCTGCCCTGCGTCGACGCCGCCGACTGCCCGCAGGGGCGGTGCGTTGAGGACGCCCGCCCCTACTGCACCGCGGCCTGCGCCGCCGGATGCCCGCCAGGCTTTGTCTGCTTTAACGACGAATGCGTGGTCGGCGACCTTGGCGCCCAACCCCTGGGCGAGCCCTGCGCCGAGGGCGGCGCAGCGAGTTGCGCGCGCGGTATCTGCGCCGCGCACCCGTCAACCGGCGCGGCCGTCTGCACCCAGGACTGCGCGGTTGACGCCTGCCCCGACGGATTCGACTGTCAGGCCATCGACATGAGCCGGTTGTGCTTCGTGGGCGCCGATTGACCGCGCGGATCTCAATCGGTTAAAACCTCAAGTCTGCGGACCTGTCTCAGTGCGCCCGCGTATGGGCCTCGGATCCTATCGACCGGGAGCATTTGCATTACTGATCGCGCCGATATCGCCGTTCGAGTCTATACCTTCGGAGATGGCGCCGCAGAGGGCACGGCCGCCATGGTCGACGTGCTGGGGGGCAAAGGTGCGGGCCTGGCGGGCATGAGTCGGCTGGGCGTGCCGGTGCCGCCGGGCTTCACGATCCCGGCGAGCGTCTGCCGCGCGTTCTATGCGCACGACGAGACCTTGCCCGATGCCCTCTGGGCCACTGTCGAGCGCGGCATCGCCCATATCGAGCGCCTGCGCGGTCGACGCTTCGGTGACGCTGACGCGCCGCTGCTTGTCTCGGTGCGATCGGGCGCCGCCGTCTCGATGCCCGGCATGATGGACACCGTGCTCGACGTCGGCCTCAACGCGATGACCTGCGCGGGCCTCGCAAAAAGCACCGGCCAGCCGCGCTTCGCATATGACAGCCATCGTCGCTTCCTCGAGATGTTCGCTGAGGTCGCGTTGGGCGTCGACGCGGCCGTGCTCAGCGGTGTGCGCCTCGACGTGCTCGACGCCCTCGACAAGACCGACGTCTCCCAGCTCGACGCGGCCGGCTTGCAGGGCATCACCCAGGCGTATCGCAAGGCCCTCGGCGACACCCTGAGCGCCCCGTTCCCGACCGATCCCCGTGCGCAGCTGCGCGTGGCGATCGAGGGCGTCTTTCGCTCGTGGAACACGCGCCGCGCCCAGCGTTTCAGGGCGCAGGCCGGCATCACCGACGACATGGGCACCGCGGTGACGGTGCAGTCGATGGTCTTCGGCAACCTCGGCCCCAACTCTGGCACTGGCGTCGCGTTCACTCGCGATCCGAATACGGGCGAAGCCGTCCTGTTCGGGGAATTTCTCGCCGACGCCCAGGGCGAAGACGTCGTGAGCGGCGCGTATACGCCTCAGCCCATCTCAGCGCTCGCCGAGCGCTCACCGCAGACGTACGCCCAGCTCGCCGGCATCGCGAAACGCCTCGAAACCGCGCTGGGCGACGTGCAGGACCTCGAGTTCACCGTCGAAGACGGCACCGTCTGGATGCTGCAAACGCGCCCCGCCCGCCGATCGGCCCGCGCCGCGGTGCGCACTGCCGTCGAGATGTGCGAGCAAGGCCTGATCACCCGCAACATGGCGCTGCAACGCATCGAGCCCGCCCGCTTGAATCGGCTGCTGCACCCCACCGTCGACGTCGCCTCCCGGCGCCGCGTGCTCGCGCGTGGCTTGCCCGCCAGCCCCGGCGCCGTCTCGGGCATCGCGATCTTCGATCCCGCCGAGGCCATTCGACGGTCCAAAGAGGGCGAGGCGATCATCCTGGTGCGCCGCGAGACGTCGGCTGAAGATCTCGACGCGATGCGCGCGGCCTGCGGTGTGCTCACTTCGCGCGGCGGCATGACGAGCCACGCAGCGCTGGTTGCGCGCGGGCTGGGGCGCTGCTGCGTCACGGGCTGCGCCGACATCCAGGTCAATGAGACCGCCGGATTCTTCACCGTCCGAAATGGCCGCGCGGTCATCAAAGCGGGCACCTGGCTGACCCTCGACGGCACACGCGGCGAAGTCATCGAGGGGCGCGTCGCGACCACCCCGGCTGAGCCCCCCGTCGCCTTTGGCACCTTGATGGGCTGGGCCGACGACGCGCGCACGATGGGCGTGATGGCCAACGCCGACAACGCCGCCGAGGCCAAAGCCGCGCTCGCCAACGGCGCCGACGGCATCGGCTTGGTGCGCACCGAGCATATGTTCCTGGGCGAAGATCGCCTGCACCTGGTCCGCGAGATGGTCTTCGCCTACGGCAGCGCCGCCCGCGAAAAGGTCGCCGCGCGCATCGGGCCCATCCAACGCGCCGACTTCGCCGAGATCTTCGAGGTGCTCGGCGATCGCACCGTCGCGATTCGGCTGCTCGACCTGCCGCTGCACGACTTCGTGCCCGCTTCAGATGACGAGATGCGCGCGCTGGCGCTGCACTTGGACGTGACGACGTCGGCGCTGCAACAACGCGCCCAGCAGCTGCTCGCGACCAACCCCAGCCTGGGCCACCGCGGCTGTCGGCTGGGCCTGACCTTCCCCGAGGTGTACGCGATCCAGGTGCGCAGCATCTTCGAGGCGGCCATCGACGCGACCGTGCGGCCCACGCTGCAGGTCGTGCTGCCCCTGCTGACGTGCGGCGAAGAGATGCGCCGCTTGCGTCGCCGCATCGATCGGGTCGCGGCGACCGTGGCGCAGGAGCGCGGCATCGACGTGCCCGAATATACCGTCGGCGCGATGGTCGAGACGCCCCGCGCATGCCTGATCGCCGGCGAACTCGCAGAGGCGGCCGACTTCTTCTTGCTGGGCGCCAACGACCTGACGGCGGCAACTTTCTGCATCAACCGGGACGACGCGAGCCGGTTCTTGCCGTTCTATCTCGACAACGACGTTCTACCCGCCGACCCGTTCCAGGCTCTCGACCTCGACGGCGTCGGCGCGCTCATCGAGATCGCCGTCACCCGGGGCCGCGCAGCGCGTCCTGGGCTGGTCTGCGGATTGGCCGGCGCCCAGGCCAGCGCGACCCGCACGGTGGAGTTCTGTCATGCGATGGGGGTGGACTTCGTGACGTGTGCAGTGCATCAAGTCCCCCTCGCGCGCCTGGCTGCAGCCCGCGCCGCGACGGCCGACAAGGAGAATGCGTGATCGATCCGGTCTCGACGCGAACCGAAACGATGCGCCGCGGTTTGCGCGGCGCGAGCGCTCTGGTGGTAGGGCTGTTGCTCGCGGCCTGCGGCGTCGATGAGACGGGGTTCAACCCGCCCGCCGACACGCTGTGGTTCCCGCTGGGCGTCGCCGCCCACCCCGATGGGCGGTTCATCTATCTGAACAATTCGGTCTTCGACCGCCGCTTTAACGCGGGCTCCGTCATGGTCTATGACACCGAGGAGCGCCGCATCCTGCCCGAAGCGACCGTGGAGATCGGCTTGTTTGCCGGTGAGTTACTGCTCGGCCGCACCCGCGATGCCGACTGCACCGGCGACGACTGCCTGGGCCCACTGACGGCATACACGGTCACCCGCGACGACAACGTTCTGGTCCGCATCGGTGTCGACGCCGACGCGGGCGACGCCGCCGGGCATCTGACTTGCGGGCAGCAAAAAGGCGCCTGCGCCGGCGACGCGGTCTTCGAGAACTTCGGCGTCGCCGGCCCGATCTCGGAAGATCCGTACGGCATTGCCATCGATCGCGACGGGCTGTGGGTCACCCACGCCGGCCGCGGCGTGCTGTCACGCTGGGACGTGCGCTCCGATGGCGCGCTCGAGTTCCGCTGCGCGCTCAACCTGCCCGCCGGCGCGACCACTGTTGCGCGACACCCCACCTCGGGCCTCGCGTATGTCAGCGATCGTTTCGGCCAACGCATCCATGTGGTCGAGCGCACTGCACCCTTCGGCGAAGCCGTCGCGGGCGTCGCAGGCGATCCGTGCAGCCTGCAGGTGGTCGACACGATCACCGTCGATCCCATCGCCGATCGCGGCCGCACCCGAGGCCTGACGTTCAGCGCCGACGGCAGCTTGCTGTATGCCGCGTCGTCGACCGACCAGACGCTGCGCATCTACGACACGACCATCGGCACGGGCGGGCCTCGCAATCGCCTGCTCGGCATCGTTCCGCTCGGCGGCTTCCCCAACTTGGTCCGCGTCGCGGGCCTGCGGGCAGACGAAGTGCGGGTCGACGACGGCATCGATCGGGGCGCGGTCGGCGCGGCCGTCGATATGCCCGGCATGGGCGACGGACTGGTCTACGTCACGCTCTTCGACGCCGGCCTCGTTGTCGTCGTCGACCCCGAGTTGATGCTCATCGTCGCCCGCATTCCGGTCGGTGACGGGCCGCATGACATCACCTTCCTGCCCGATCTGACCGGCGCCTTGCGCGGCTATGTCTCGTTGTTCAACGAACACCGTATCGCCGTGCTCGACCTCGACTCGGCCTCGGACGTCCGCTTCAGCCTCATCGCGACGGTGCCATGATCAGAGTCAGCCTGCCGCGCAACGCGGCCCTGCTTTCCCACGCGGTCGGTGTGATGCAAGCGCGCCTGCTGCCGACGCTCTTGCTGCTCGGCGTGGCCGGCCTTTCGGCCTGCGATCCGGCGCCGACCCTCACCCAGACGACGATCCCCGGCGCGCAATTTCTCGCGCTGCGCTGCATCGACGACGACGGCCAGGGCGCGCCCCTCGACGGCTGCGGCTGCGTCGACCGCGTCGAAGGCGCCGATGGCATGGTGCAGTTTCGTCAGATGGGCCGCGTGGAGTGCGACTGTCGGGTCCTCGACATCGCGGCGAACGCGCTCAGCGCGGTCGGCCGCGTTCAGGCGACGTGCGCCGGTGCCGAATGCGTGCCCGATCGCGACCCTGTCACCGGCGACTTCATCGCGGTCGCGTCAAGCAGCCCAGCCTCAAGCTCCATCGCATGTGCCCCGGCGCGCAGCGGTGAGGTGCATGGCTATGTCGGCACCGTTGGCCGTGGCGAAATCGCCGTGCTCGACCTCATCGCCGATCCTGGCGACGCAGACGCCAAGTCGATCATCGACGTCGACCGCACGATCCCAGGCATTACGGCCGTCTACATCGGCGACCTGATCTCTGACGTTGAGACCCATCCCAACGGCGACTTTGTCTTTGCCGTCAACTCGAGCAGCGGCTCCTTGACGATCGTGCGCACCGACGACGACGTGTTGCCGCTCTCCACGATCGAGTTGGGCGAAGGCCCGCTGCTCGATGCTGCGGTCTGGCCGCCCATCGGCCGTCCGCAACCGCGGGGTGCGACCCCGATCGCCTTCGTGTCGGCGCCTCGGACGGGCAAGGTTCTGCAAATTGACCTGGACGCATTGGCGGAGGCTGACGGCGCAGCGCCCGACGTGATCACCGCGACGTTCTCCCTGCCCGATGACGCAGCGCCGAGCCGCATCGCCGTGCATCCTGACGGCACCGCGCTGCTGGTCGGCCACGCCCGCACCCCGCAGATCACCGTGTTCGACCTGACCGGCGCCGCCGCCCCCCGCACGATCGATCTGGCCCCGCGCCAGCTCTGCGCCGACGGTTACCTGGTTCGCCTCGTCGAGCCTGACGAAGACGTCACCTGCACCGATGGCCTCGACAACGATGGCGACGGGCAAATTGACGCCGCCGACGAAAGCTGCACGGGCGCTGCACGCACCGAAGCAAACGACCCGCGCTGCGCCAAGCTCAGCGAATGCGTCGACGGCATCGACAATGACGATGACGGCCTGGTCGACGACGCCGACCCCGACTGCGCTGGCGATTGCGCGGGCGACGACTGCCCTGCCCTCGCTGCCCAACTCGACTGGGAGCGGCCCGAAGTCCCGGCCTGCGCCGATGGCCTCGACAACGACGGCGACGGTCTGAGCGATCGGCTCGATCCGGGCTGTGAAGACGAGGGCGACATCAATGAAGCCGACGCCATCGAGCTCAAGGGCACACCGGCCTGCAGCAATGGCGAGGACGACGACGCCGACGGCCTGATCGACGACCTCGATCCCGGCTGCACCGACGACGACGCGGCGCTGCGCTACCGCTTCGAGCGCATCAATGAGTGCGCCGATCGCGTCGACAATGACAGCGACGGCCTCATCGACGCCGAGGGCGATCCCGAATGCTGGGGCGCCGCCGACACCAGCGAATCCAGCGACGCGTTGCACACCGGCCCGACCGAGATTCTGACGATGCGAGTCGACCTTGCGATCGTCTCGCGGGTCTTCGCCTACGTCATCGACGGCGCAGGCAACCTGCTGTGGATCGACCTCGACGACGCGGCCCTGCCCGTCTCGCGCTTCAACCTCGGCCGCGTCTCACCGTTGGCCCTCGCGGCCCGTCAAATCGGCCAGATCAGCAGCCTGCTCGTGGTAGGCGATGACACCACCCTGCGCAGCATCGAGATCAGCGCGCCGACGCCCATGCGCACGGCGGACGGCCTGCCTATCTTCGGCCGGCTCGACCCCGAGCGCAGCGATATCAACGGCGGCCGGCTCTACTTCACGGCGTTCTACGTGGTCGAAGGCGGGGTCGCGTACGGCGTCTCGGGGCTCGAAGAGCACTTCTCCGGCCCTGACGACGCGGGCTACCTGGCGCGCAACCCGGTGCATATTGAGCGCACTGAGCCGATCGTGATGGGCGAGGCGCCTGAAGATCGCGTCCCGCTGAGCTTGGTCGACGCATCGGGCCGCTATACCGCGTTTGACCGCGGTCGCCTTGATCCGCTGCTCTACGCCGCACCGACCACCCGCACGTTGTTGCACGACGAAGCGAACGTCGTACAGACCGCGCAGGCGCGGACCAACCGCGTCGCGAACATCCCGCGTTTTCAGTACGGCAACTCGCCGGCGCAGTTCGATCCGGCGCGGCATCCGACCTTCTGCCAACTCGCCCAGCCCTCGGCCAGTGGTGAGCTCGTCGAGCCCGTCAGCGCCTGCATCCCCACGGGCTTCACCGCGACCGGGCAGATCGAAGCCCGCGTCGAGACCGACGCCCGCACCGAGTTTCGCACCGACTTGTTCGAAGGCGTGCGCGTCATCGAAGACCGAGTCGAGAGCGTGCTGCCCGGCACCTTCACGGTGGCGTACCAGGGCGAGTTGCCCAGCAGTGACAGCCGCACCGGCCAGTTTGCGGGCCGCGCGGGCGACGACGCCTGGACGATGGTCGACTACAACGAGGACTTCTGCCGGACCGGCGTCGAAGAAGGCGATGTCCTGCTCGTCGACGTCTTCGTGCCCGCGCCCCTGGCGGCCGGCGAGACCCTCCCCTCGGAGTGCCGCGCGCTCAAGCCCGAGAATCGGCCCGGCGATCCGCTGCTGCTCCGCGAGCCGCTGCGCTACCGCATCGCCCAGGTGTCGGCCCATCAGCTTGAGTTGGTGCGCGACGACAGCACCGCGGTCGATCAACTGCCGCGCGATGAGCGCGCTGAGCCGCTGGGCTACTTCGAGCCACCCCCGGCACCGCTTGAGGCTTGTGCGGCGCAGTTCATCGCCTATCACGTGCGCGCCGGCAAGGGCGACTGGGTCCTCACTGGCCCCGGTGGATACCGTCATCCCTGGCTCAACGCGGGCGGCCAATGCGTACAGAGCCCCAGCCGCATCAACGCCGGTCGCGTCGGCCGCGCGCAGCTCGATGAGCCCTTTGAGAACGAGTGGTTCCGCTTCACGATTGGCGCGTTCCGCGACCTGATGACCGACAACGGCGTGCCCACCGACAGCCAGCCACATCTGCTCGACGCGCGCTTCGTGTTCGACGTGGCCACCGGCGTGCTCACTCGCCGGCTGGTCGACTTTGTCGTCACGCCCGGCGGTATGCAGTGGCTGCCCAACGACGACCGGGTCTACGCGGTCGACACTGCGTTCGAGACGCTGGTCGAAGCGGCAGGGCTCAACGTCTATCGCCAGGTGATGGCGCAGATTCGTCGGTTCCGCTAAGCGCCCGTCTCCGGTCCTCGGGGTGCGCGCCCGCGCGCCTTCGGGTTGCGCTCGCCACCCGCGTCATCGATCCTGCCCCAGCCCAATCGTTTAACACTGACCGACTGTCCCGCCCGAAGGACTCATGGACCGCGAGATCGTCGTCGCCCTGAACGGCAACGCATCTCGACTTGCCTTCAAGAAGGTTGACCGCAAGGCGCTGTATGGCAGCCGCAAGCGCGTGTCGCTCGATCCGGCGGGCGCCGAATGCGCCAAGGGCGAGCTGACCGCTGACGCCGCGCTGCTCATCCGCCAGGGCATGGCGGCCCAAGGCTACTTCGATCAGAGCGGCCTTTGGTACGCGCAAAAACATCTCACCGGGCTCAACGCCGACGGCTCCGAGGCCGAGAAGATCGACTCGACGCTTGGGGTAGAGCAGGCGCTGGTCAAGCTCGATCCGACCCGCGTGCTGGACGCGCGCGTGAGCGTCGTCTACGCCCTCGATCCCGCCGACATCGACGGCGACCTGCAGATCGAGCTCGACGCGGACGGCATCTTCGAGTTCGCGTTCAACTACCGTGCGGGCTACGCGCCGCGATCGGGCTTCCTGGTGGCCAACCCCAGCGGCATGTACGTGCTGGTCGGCCGACCCACCGAGCCTGACTGGTGCAGCCTCGAGACCCCACCCGTCGACCCGCTCGATGACGACGACGGGCTGGACGACGATCTCGACTTCGAGATGTTCTAAGCGACTTTGGCGCATCCGGGCCGACGCAAGTGCAGACACCCGTGGCGATTGTCATGATGCGGATGGGGTGGCTAGACTCACCAGCGATGGCTCCAACCGCTGACGACGGGGATCACAATGGCGACGCGTAGGGTGTCCAAGCACGGCATGAGCGGGTGTCCGCAATGCGGACAACACATCAAGCTCGATGATGATTGGCGCGAGACGGTTTGCCCGTTCTGCGAGACGCAGATCACGCGGCCACTCCAAGCGCGCGCCTTTCCGGGTCGCGGCGGTCTGGTCGCGGCGAGCTTGCTGTCGGTCGGCCTCATCGGTTGCGAGCAGGATCCCCAGCCCGACCCAAGCCCCGATACAGGGTCGTTGGGTGATGCCGGTGGCGAAGGCGACGCGAGCGCCACGGGTGGCGCGGGTGGCGGCGACCCCGAACCCGCTCCAGAGCCGGCACCGATGCCCGAATACGGCAGCCCGCCCGAGCCCGAGCCGGTGGTCGACGCCGGCATCGACATGGCCCTCGCGCCAGACGCCGGGGCGATGCCCGAGTACGGTGCGCCGCCGGTCGAGCCCGACGCCGGTGATGTGGCCGACATGGCCGTCGTGCCCGACATGGTCGTCGATCCCGAGCCGGCACCGGCGCCGCTCTATGGCATCCCGCCCGAAGGCGAGTAGCCCCCACCTGCCCGCCAAGCCGCGCGGCAACCTCCCCGCCGATCCAGGCCCCGCCGAGGACACCCCATGACCGACGCCGCGAGCGCCCCCATCGGCGCGACCCCCGAAGAAGACAACCGCAAGCTGGTCCGCTATGGCGATGAAGCCGATCGGGCCGAGCCAAAGCCGCTGTACTGCGTCTGGGAGATCACCCTGGCCTGCGACCTGGGGTGCAAGCATTGCGGCAGCCGCGCGGGCCCCAAGCGCGATGGCGAGCTGAACACCGCGCAATGCCTCGACGTGGTCGCGCAGCTCGACGACATGGGCTTCAAAGAGGTCACGCTCATCGGGGGCGAAGCCTACATGCGCGAGGACTGGGACGCGATCGCCGCCGAGATCACCAAGCGCGGCATGGTCTGCGGCATCACGACGGGCGGGCGCAACTTCAACGCCGACCGGGTTCAACGCGCCGTCGACGCGGGGGTGCGTAGCATCTCGGTGAGCATCGATGGCCTGCGCGAGAGCCACGACGCGCAGCG
>JBNMOZ010000018.1:0-21184 GCA_051276005.1 Bradymonadia bacterium
GAGCAACTGTGGCGACGATGAGCCCGAGCCGCCCACCTGCGAAGACCGCTGCTCTGCCCATGCCCGCGCCGTCGCTGAGCGCTGCATCGAGGCCGGCGGTGACCGTGAGCGCTGCGCCGGTGCCGCTCGCCAGGCATATGGCGAATGCGTCGAGTCGAACTGCGGTGATGAAGAGCCCCCGATGTGCGCCATGCGATGCCGTGAGCGTGCCGGTGCACTCCTCGAAGCCTGCGTCGAAGCCGGCGGTGAACGTCAGCGCTGTGCGGCCCGCGCTGTCGAAGCCTTCAACACCTGCGTCGACGAGAACTGTGACGGCGCCGAGCGCCCTGACGCCGACCGCCCTGACGCCGACCGCCCTGACGCCGACCGCCCTGACGCCGACCGCCCTGACGCCGACCGCCCTGACGCCGAGCGCCCCGACGCCGACCGCCCTGACGCCGAGCGCCCCGACGCCGACCGCCCCGACGCCGAGCGCCCTGACGCCGACCGCCCCGAGGCTGACGCCTGCCTGACGGATTGCCGCCAGGGTGGCGCCGCACGCATCGACGCCTGCATCGAAGCGGGTGGTGAGCGTGACGCCTGCATCGACCGGATCGCCCCGGCCGTCCGAGCCTGCGTCGCCGACTGCGGCTGAACCCACCCCGGCTGAGCCCACCCCGGTTGAGCCCACCCTGTTGAGCGCGCTGTCCGACCTGCCGCGACCCTGCCCTGCCCCCATTCTCGACCTGCCTCGACGCTGCGTCGGCCCCTCCTCAACCCCCTGCCCGACCGCTGCGCGCCCCACACGCAGCTTCGCCCGCCGCGCCGGCATTTCCTGCGCGGCGGCGCCCGTCTACGGTACGCCATCGCGAACGCTGGTGGTGCCCATGGGACGGACGGTGCAGGGTGAGTGACGATCTGGTGATCGGGATTGACCTGGGCACCACGAACTCCTGCGTTTCGGCGGTCGTGGACGGCTCGATCACAGTCTTCGCTGACGAAGACGGCAATCGCATCCAGCGTTCGATGACTGCGTTTATGCCCGATGGCACCGTGGTCGTTGGCAACGCGGCCCAAGACGAAATGGTCCACGACCCCATCAACACCGTCTATTCGGCAAAGCGCCTCATCGGCCGGCACTTCGACAGCAAGGTCGTGCAGGCGGCGATTCGGCAATTCCCATTCGACGTGGTGCGTGGCCGCAACGATGTGCCGCTCATTCGAGCTCGCGGTGCCGATTACGGCCTGCCCGAGATCGCCGGCATGGTGCTGCGGCGCATGCGCGACATCGCCGAGATGAACCTGGGCCACGACGTCCGTCGCGCGGTCATCACCGTGCCGGCCAACTTCAACGACACCCAGCGCCAGATGACCAAGCTCGCCGGCGGCCTCGCGGGCCTCGACGTGATGCGCGTCATCAACGAGCCCACGGCCGCCGCCCTGGCGTATGGCTACGGCCGCCATATGAGCGCCCGCATCGCTGTGTACGACTTCGGCGGGGGCACGTTCGACATCACGCTGCTCGAGGTGCGCCGCAACGTCTTCGAGGTGCTGTCGACAGCCGGCGACACCTATTTGGGCGGCGACGACTTCGACAACCGCCTGACCAAGTACATGCTGCTGGGGTTTCAGCAGCAACACGGCTTCCCGATCGAGCATGACATCGTCGCGGTGAGTCGCCTCAAGCGCATGGCCGAGCAGCTCAAATGCGAGCTGTCATCGCGTGAACGCGCCACGGTCAACGTGCGCAACCTGGCCCTGGACGCCAGCGGCCAGCCCTGCGATCTGACCTTCCAGGTCGATCGCAAGGCCTTCGACGAGCGGTGTGGCGACATCGTCAAGCGCACCTTCACCATCTGCGATGAGGCGCTGCGTGCCGCCGGGCTCAAAGCCCGCGATCTGGACGCCGTCGTGCTGGTGGGGGGATCGACGCGCATCCCGCTGGTACGACAGATGGTCTCTGCCTACTTCGGCCGGCCGGCCATGGGCGACATCAACCCGGTGGAGGTCGTCGCGATTGGCGCTGCGATCCAGGGCACCGCGCTCAACAAGGATCCCTTCGAGGCCGAAGCCAGCGCCCAGCCTTTGCTGATCGACGTGACGCCCATGTCGCTGGGCGTCAGGACCGTGCACGGCTTCTTTGAGAAGCTCATCAACGCGAACACGTCGATCCCCTGTGAGGAGACGCGCACCTTCACGACCGCCGCTGACATGCAGTCGGCCGTGCGGCTGCAGATTTATCAGGGCGAGAGCAACATCGTTGAGGAGAACACCAAGCTCGGTGAGCTCGAGCTGTACGACCTGCGCCCCTTGTCGCGCGGGCAGGTCGTCATCGACGTGACGTTCGAGGTCGACACCAACGGGATCATCCTGGTGACGGCGCGCGATCAGGCCACCGGCATGGAGCAGGCAACCCGCCTGAGCGTGTCGGCAGGCTACGACGACGACGATGTCGCCAAGATGCTCGCCCGCGCCCCCGACGATGCGCATGAGTAGGGTGTTGCCTGCTGGTCGACGCTGCCGCGGCGCGGTCGCGTAGTGGAGAAGAAGTCCGAGTTTCGGCCAGTGCCCTTGCTGGGTCGTATTCAGCTTCGCAAGCGCGTCGCCTCAACCAGCGAGCGCGACCAGCCGGGGACGCCGGTTGATGAAACGCGCGCGCTCAAACGCCGGGTGCTGATCGCCGAGTCCGACGATCTGGTGCGCGAGGCGATGTGCCGCCTGCTGCCCGCCGAGCACTTCGAGACCGTCGCCTTTGCAGACGGCGACACCGCGTGGCGATGGGCGCAGAGCAACGAGATCGATCTCGCGCTCCTCGATCGCGAGCTGCCCCGCATCCCGGGGACGCGCTTGTGCGAGGTGCTGCGCAGCCTGCCGCACGGCGGCAGCATCGGCATCGTGCTCGTCTCGACGGCCTACGTGGACCCGTACTCGGGCGCGGGCGACGCGAGCACCTATCACGCAGACGCCTTTTTGCCGCTGCCTGCGTCGCCCGATTTGGTGCAGACGCGCATCGCGGCAGCGCTCGCGCGGCGTGAGCCCATCGCGCGCCTGGGGGTCTTACCGCTGGCCAAGGCGCAGGCCATCGATCGCCTGTTTCAGTCGCTCAATACGGTCAACTACTACGAGCTGCTGCAAATCGACTCCGACGCGAGCGCGTCGACGCTCAAGATGGCGTTTCATCGCCAGTCGCTGATCTTGCACCCCGATCGCTACGCGCGCCTGCGCCACACGCATGCCCACGCCTACGAGCGCATCAACGACATCTACAAGCGCATCACCGAGGCCCATCGCGTGCTCTGCGATCGCGGCATGCGCGCCCGCTACAACCTCGGATTGCAGCAACGCGGCGAGCTGCGTTTGTCCAAGAGCAGGGCGAGTCAGCGCGAAGAGAAGGAGCTGGCGATGTGTCGCACGGACGCGGCGCGCTCGCTGGTGCTGCAGAGCCTCGACATGCGCAGCTTGGGTGACTTGGAGGCCGCCGAGCCCCCGATGGCCGAGGCCTGCATGGTCGAACCGCAGAACGAAGATCTCGCCCAGGTGCTCGGCGCCATTCGTAAGCTCCTCGACATCATGCAGCGGGGCTGATGGACGCCCTGCCGCGGCACATCGCCATCATCATGGACGGCAACGGGCGCTGGGCGCAGTCGCGCGGTCTGCCCCGAGTCGAGGGGCACCGCGCGGGCGCCAAGACCGTCAACGACGTGGTGCGGCGCTGCCGTGAGCTGGGGGTGCAGGCGCTGACCCTGTACGCCTTCAGCGCGCAAAACTGGGCGCGGCCCGAAGACGAAGTGGCCGCGTTGATGGCGCTGCTCGCCAACTACGTGCGCGATGAACGCCTCGAAATTCTGCACAACGACATTCGGCTGACGACCATCGGCGCGATCGACACGCTGCCGAGCTTCGTGCGGCGCCCCCTCGATGCGCTCTGCGCCGAGAGCGCCAACAACCAGGGCATGACGCTCGCGCTGGCCCTCAGCTACGGCGGGCGCGAAGAGATCCTGCACGGCCTGCGCGCCCTCGCCACGCAGGTGGCCGAGGGGCGGCTGCGACCCGACGCGATCGACGCGTCCACCTTCGAGGCGAGCCTGTACACCCGAGACCTGCCGCCGCTTGATTTGCTCATCCGTACGAGCGGCGAGCAGAGGCTCTCGAACTTTTTGCTCTGGCAATGCGCCTACGCTGAGTTGTACTTCAGCCCTGTTGCGTGGCCCGACTTCAGCTGCGCCCATCTAGATGAAGCGCTGGCGACGTATGCTCAGCGCGAACGGCGCTTCGGCCTGACGAGCGCACAGATCGCAGAGGAGAGTTCCGCATGTTGACCCGCATCCTCTCGGGCCTGGTCATGGCCGCCGCCATTATCGCAGTGCTCGTGCTGACCCCACCGTGGGTGTTTGGGCTGGTGGTGCTCGCCGCAGCCCTCGTCTGCGCCAGCGAGATCCAGGGCATGTCGCAGCCCGACGCGACGCAGGGCGATCGCTTCGTGCTCTGGGCCGCCATCGGCGCCGCCATCATCTGGCCCGTCGTCGGCCAGTACACGTCGCTGTACGACCAGGGGCGGGCGCTCATGCTCGCCTTCCTGATCCTCGCGATGGGTCGATTGTTCCGGCCGGCCCCCATCGACAAGGCCCTATCGCGCCTCGGCGCCGACGCCTTCGCCTTGCTCTACATCGGCGTGACGTTCCCCTACATCTATGCGCTGCGACACATGAACGAGCCGTATGGTGGCTGGGCGGTGGTGCTGGTCATGGCCATCACCTTCGGCGGCGATACCGGCGGCTACCTCTTTGGCAAGTACCTCGGCAAGCGCAAGCTGTACCCCAAGATCAGCCCCAAGAAGACCATCGCTGGGGCCGTGGGTGCCATGCTCATGGGCGCCGCGTTTGCGTTCTTGGCGAAGGCCGTCTTCCCGGGCCTGAGCAGCCTCTCAGTGCTCGACTGCATCATTCTTGGCATCGGTGGGGTCATCTTCGGCATCTTAGGGGACCTGACGGAGTCCCTGATCAAGCGTGCGTATGGCGCCAAGGACTCCGGCACCCTGATCCCGGGGCACGGCGGCATGCTCGATCGCATTGACGGTCTGCTGCTCGCCGGGCCGTTCTGCGTCTTCTACCTGGAGGCCATGCCGCCATGGTGAGCATCCTCGCCTTCATCGTCCTGCTCGGGGTCATCGTGACCGTGCACGAGTCGGGTCACTTTATCGTCGCCAAGTTGGCAGGCGTGAAGGTGCAGGTCTTCTCCATCGGTTTCGGCCGACCGCTGGCGTCATTCCGCTGGGGCGAGACCGAATATCGCCTGTCCTGGCTCCCTTTGGGCGGGTATGTGCGCATGCTCGGCGACATCAGCTCGGGCGACCCGACCAGCATGGAGTCCGAGGCCATCGATGAGGCCGATCGCGGACGCGCGCTGAACAACAAGCCGCCACTGGTGCGCATCGCCATCGCCGCCGCCGGCCCCGCGATGAACCTGTTGCTGCCTTTCGTGATCCTCATTCCGTTCTTCTTCGCTGCCGATCGCTACAACGACGTGGCGAGCAATCGAGTAGGCGCCGTCGACGAGGGACTGCCCGGCTACCAGGCCGGGCTGCGCGAGGGCGACCATATCGTCGCCATCAACGGCACGCCCATCGCCGCCTTCTGGCAGGTCGCCCAGCATATCGACGGCTACGATCCCGACTCGGGGCCGTTGAAGGTACAGGTCCGACGCGACGGCGAGGCCAACGTGGTCGACCTGTCGATCACCCCCGAGCGCATCGAGCAGACCCAGGCCTTGGTCAACTTCACGCGGCAGGTCTATCGCATCGGCTACCAGCCGGCCTTCCTCGCCCCCGACATCGCGGTCGCGCACCCCAACGGCGCCCTGGCCCGCGCCGGCGCGCAGACCTTCGACCGGGTGCTCTCGGTCAACGCGACGCCGACGCCGCGCTTCATCGACGTGCGCAAGGCGCTCAACGACCTCGAGGTCGGCGACTCCGCGCAGATCAAGGTGGAGCGCGGTGCGCAGATCGATCAGCTGCTGCCGTTCTTGGTCAAGCGCAACACCCTCGACCTGACCTATACCCGGCAAGCTGGGCCCAATAACGATCTGGCGCATGCGGGCAACTGCATCTCGTCGGTCGCCCCCGACAGCCCGGCCGGTGACGTTCTCCGCGTAGGCGACTGCGTGATCTCGGTCAACGGCCAAAAGCACTCACTCAACGCCTTCGTGCACAGCCAGCTGACCAACAAGCCCGAGCTGGCCAAGACCCTCGACGTGCGCCGCGACGGCCGGGTCATCAACGTGACCCTGCAGCCCAAGCTGGTCGTGCGCGACGATCCGCTCGCGGGCGAGATCAAGCAGTGGCAGCTCGGGTTGGTGCTGTTGGCCCGCCCCGACGCGCTGCGTCCACCCGAGACCGTCGCCAACCAAGAGCGCGCGGCCTTCGCCTGGCATCGCGCCAAGGACCAGATCGGCAGCGAGATCGCCCTCACGCTCAACAGCCTCGGCGGCATGTTTACTGGCAAAGTCAGCCCGACCCAGCTCAGCGGCCCGGTCACGATCTTCTACCTGGCGGGCGAGCACGCCAAGGCGGGCGCGGACCACTTCATGCGCCTGATGGTCGTGCTCAGCCTGAGCATCGGCCTGCTCAACTTGCTCCCGGTGCCGGTCCTCGATGGCGGGCAGATCATGGTCGCGTTCACCGAGATGGTGATTCGCCGTCCCTTGCCCATGCGCATTCAGGACGCGTTGATGCGCATCGGAGTGGCGCTCGTGTTGGCGTTGATCGCCTTCGCGTTGGTCAATGATCTATGGAGAATGTGGCGCGTGAGTCAGGCCGGATGACCGCCGCCTCGACCCCCAAGGGTCCAACGATCTTGTGTGCCGACACCGCGACCCTGACCGCGTCGGTCGCCGTGCTCGTCGATGGCGAGGTGCGCGCCGAGCGGGCCGCGCGGGCTGTGAAGGGCCATGGCCCAGGCCTGCTCGATCAGATCGTGGGCGCATTGAACGACGCCGAGGTCGAGCTCGACCAGATCGACGCGCTGGTTTGCGGGTTGGGGCCGGGCACCTTCACCGGGCTGCGCATCTCCCTCGCGACGCTCAAAGGGTTGGCGCTCGCCCGGTCGATCCCGCTGTATGGCGTATGCACCACCAAGGCCCTGTCTTTGCCCGGCGTGCCGACGCTGGCGATGCTCGATGCGCGCCGCAAGCAGGTCTTCGTCGACGGCCCGTGGCTCGATGAGCCGCTGTGCATCGCGCCCGCTGATCTGCCAAACCACATCCCGACTGACTGCCCGATCTTGATGCTCGGTGATGGCGCCCGCGTGTATCGCAGTCGGCTCTCGGTGCTGTTTCCACAGGCGACAATCCCGACGGATCCCGCGCTGCACATGGTGCGCGCCAGCAGGCTGGTGCAGCACGTCGACTTCAGCCAGCCGGCACCGAATCTGGCGACGCTCGAGCCGATCTACATTCGTAAGAGTGACGCCGAGATCAACTACCCGGACGGGTTCCCGGCGGCGCTGGCGGGTCTGTAGCTTCGCAGAAGAGAGTCGCAGAGCGCAGCCGCGTTGGCGGGCCTGTCGCTTCGCAGAAGAGAGCCCCCGAGCGCAGCCGAAGGCGAGCACCGCGACCTTGAAGGACGCGCGCTACGGCGTGCAGGCGTACGCGCGGGGCAGAGGCAGCACCTGACCGATCCAGGGCGACATCTCGGCGCAGGTCACGCGCCCGTCCTGGTTTTGATCGACCAAGCCCGACCCGTCCAACCCATCCGCTCGCACGAAGATTGCCGATCCATCGGCGCCGGCGCGCTGTCGTCCGGTGATGACCCGCTGCGCCGGGCCGCCCGCGATAGACTGGCGTGTCGCCGAGACGGTGCGGCCGCCCAAAGCCGTGGGGCTCGCGACCTGCAACTCCAAATCGGCGACCGTGCGCCGCGACGCCCAGCTGATCGTCGGCACCGCACCCGTGCCGAAGAGCGAGACGCCCGGATCGTCGTCTGAGTCTTGGTCCACCAGGCCCGCGGTGCTGCCGTCGGCGGGCGGGTTGGTGCCCACCGGCAGGCCCCAGGTCTCTTCGAAGCCAGCAATGCGCACGGTCTGGTTCGCCAGGTCGATGGCGCCCGCCAAGCGAATGCCGGGCAGCGTCGCCAACAGCTCGATGCTGGGCATTTGCGCCGCGCAGGTGCCGGTGTCGTCGAGGATCGAGCCCTGGTCAAACGTGCAAACCAACATGGCCGCGTCGACGCGATCGTCGGTCTGGCACAGCTGCGCGACCCCATACCGGGTCACGACCTCGGTCTGCGCGCCCGTCAGGTTGCCGCCGGCGATCGTGGACACGGTCTCGAACGCGAAGACGTAGATGCCCGTGACGTCGGGCAGCAAGCCGCTGCCCGCGCAGCGTCCCACTTCAAGGGTGCGGGCGGCGACGCGCTGCTCGGGCGGCACGTCGGTGCCCCCACCCGTCGGCTCATCACCCACGCCGACTTCGGCCAGCTCACAGCCGGTCAGCCCCGCGCCAGTCAGCCCAGCGCCGGCGAGTCCACACAGGGCGATCCCGACAAGCCCGAGGCGGCTCACGAGTCGGACGACTGGGCGTCCAGGTAAGCGGTGAGGGCGTCAGCGGTCTTCTGGAAGTTGGGCTCGACCGTGCCCAAGACAAACTTCTCGATCGCCGGTTGCGCCTTGCGCAGCACGAACTTGGGCATCAGGCCCTTGAGATCGAGGTCGAGCGTGCCGTTGATGCGCATCTCGGTGCCGCCACCCACCGCGTGATAGGTCGTCTTGCCCTTGCAGGTGACGCGGTCGGTCATGAAGCCCATCTCGAGGCGCCAGTGCACGACGTTGTCGGCGGCGATCCAGTGGGCGTGGTCGAGCCAGTACATCTGGTTGGCGCTGACGAACTTGCGGGCGATGACCGGCACGTCAGACTTATTGGCCTGCCACCGGTTGACCATCTTGCTCTCGCCGTCTTCGGTGTCGTCGCGCGACTCCACCACCACCGACTGGATGTTGGGCATGTACTCGGCGAGGGCGGGCAGTTGGTCTCGCATGGCGGCGAAGACGTCGGCCAGGGGATAGGGCACGCTGGTCGTGACGCGAATGTCCATTGAGGCTCCTCGAATTTGGTGACGATGCATCATCGCACGCTGGCGCCCAACGCTGCGAGGGCGTAGGCTCCGCCGCGCTGTTATCAGGTCTAGCTACGCCCGAAGGAGTCGGCATGCAATATGTTCAGCTTTACTGGAAGAAGTCCTGCGACACCTGCCGCCGCTACAAGAAGCAACTCGACCTGTGGGGGGTTGAGTACCTTGACCGCGAGATGAACGCTGAGCCGCTGACGGTCGAGGAGATCGCCGAGCTCATCGGTGACCGGCCGATCAAGCCGTTCTTGAACACGCGCAACAAGGTCTATCGAGACATGCGGCTCAAGAGCAACACGCCCGATCTGGTCACCGCCGCGCTGCTCATCGCGCAGGACAACAACCTGCTCAAGCGCCCGGTGCTGCAGATTGACGAAGAGCTGGTCCTCGGTAACGAGCTGGCGACCGTCAAACGCATGCTGAACATCGAGGATTGACGACCCCCGCTCCGGCCCGCGTTGATCTCTACGGCGCGCATCCGCTCGCCGGACGATTCAACGCCCTCGCCCCCGAAGTCGTGCTCGACGCGGTCCAACTGCCCGGATGGAAGCCCACCGGCCGCTCGATCATCCTCAACAGCTTCGAGAACCGCGTCTACTCGCTCGAGCTCGAGCGTGGCGACGACACCCGCATGGTCGTGGGCAAGTTCTATCGGCCTGGCCGCTGGTCCCCCGACGCCATCAACGACGAGCACGACTTCCTGTTCGACCTGGATCTGGCCGAGATCCCCGTTGTGCTGCCGATCGCGTTCGACACCGACGAGACGACGCTCGCCGAGCTCTCGGGCGAAGCTGCGGGCATCCACTACGCGCTGTTTCCCCGCGTCGGCGGCCGCGCGCCCGAGGAGTTCTCTGCGACAGACCTCGCCGTGCTCGGGCGCCTGCTCGCGCGCATCCACAACGTGGGCGACATGCACGTCGCCCAGCACCGCCCCACGCTCGACCCCGAGACATACGGCTTAACCAACCTCGCGTTTCTCATCGACAATAAGATGATCCCCGAGGCGGCACGCGACGGCTTTGCGTTCAGCGTCGAGGCCCTCGTCAAGCGCATCTCGCCCATGTTCGATCACGTGCCGATGCATCGCATCCACGGCGACTGCCACCGTGGCAACCTGCTGCGCGCCCCCGACGGGCTGGTGTTCCTCGACTTCGACGACATGCTCGAAGGCCCGGCCGTCCAGGACGTCTGGATGCTCGTGCCCAGCTTCGACGCCGATGGCGGGCGCGATCGCCAGATCCTGCTCGACGCCTATCGCGAGTTTCGCGACTTCGATCCCGATTGGCTGCAGCTGGTCGAGCCGCTGCGCGCCCTGCGCATGATTCACTACGCCACGTGGATCGCACGCCGCTTCGACGACCCCATCTTTCGACGCACCTTCGAGCACTTTGGCACCGTGCGCTATTGGCAGACCGAGACCCTCGACCTGCGTGAGCAGATCGCACGCATCGATCACGCCATATAAGATCATTTTCGCCTTGAAAGTTCGGCACCTATCGGCAGCCGCCGATCTTGACGCATGGGAGAGACGGTGCCTAATCTGACCCCCCGTTGGCGTCTGAGGAGCCCCTCCATGTTCAGGATTACCCTGGCGTTGCTCGTCGGGCTGGCCGGTCCCGTACTGGCCGCGCCCGCAGACGATTCGACCGCACGTATCGAGGCGCTCGCGCAGAAGGCGAGCGCGCGCTACAGCGCCGGCGACTACGCCGATGCCGTCGAGATGTACCTCGAAGCGTACCGCCTCGGGAAAGCCGCGGCCCTCCTGTACAACGTGGCCGTGATCTACGATCGCAAGATCAACGATCGCCAACTCGCCATCACCTACTACCGCCGCTACATCGCCGCGCCCGACGCGGATCCGTCCGCTGCGAGCCGCGCCACCGAGCGCGTGCAGACGCTGAAGACAGCGCAGGCCAAGGCCGACGCCCAGCGACGCACCGAAGAGCTCGCCTCAGCCCAGCGCCGCAGGGACGCCGCGGAGGCCCGCGACGCGCCCCCACCAGCGCCGCGTGCCGCGATGTCGACCACCATCAAACCGGCCGAGCCCAACCGCATCGTCGGCTGGCTCGTGACCGGCGCGGGCGTCGTTGCGCTGGGCGCGGGCGTTGGCTACGGGCTCGGTGCGGCGTCCGATCAGACCGCGTTCGACGACTCCGCATCACTCACCGAGAAGCAGGACCTGCGCAACAGCGGCCAGCAAAAGGCGCTCATCGCGGATGTCCTGATGGGCGTCGGCGCGGCCGCGCTCATCACCGGCGTGGTGCTCCTCGTGACTGCTGACACAGACGCCCCGGCGGTTGGCTTCGTGCCCACGGCTGACGGTCAGGGCGGCGCGGTCTTCTTTGGAGGTTCACTGTGAACGGATCGATCCATGAGCTCGCCCTCGCGTTGTGCACCCGGCTGCGCGCTGCCCGAGTGCCGGCAGCGCGCATGATCGCCGGGGGGATGCTCGCGGGCGGTCTGATGGCCGGCTGCACGCTCGCCACCCCGTTCGACGATGAGTGCACCCGCGACGATGAGTGCGGCAGCGCCCTGCGCTGCGTCGAAAAGCTGTGCGTGCGCCAAGGCGGCCAAGGCGGCCAGGGCGGCGACGGTGGCCAGGGCGGCGTGGGTGGCGGAGGCGCCATGGGTGGTGAAGGCGGCATGGGCGGCGAGGGCGGTGGGCTCACGCTTGACCCGGCGCTTTGCCACACGGTGTTTGGCGTCGATTCCCTCGCCGACGCCCAGGCCGACGACGTGATCACCCTGGGTATGCTCATGCCCACGACCGGCCAACTCGGCCCGCTCGGCGAGTCCATCGCCCGCGGCGCAGTGCTCGCCCTTGACGAGATCAACCAGTCCGGCGGCATCGGCGGTAAGCGCATCGCGCTGGTCCTCTGCGACACCGCCGTCGACGAAGAGCAGGCCATCGCTGGCGCAGAATGGCTCATCGACAACTTCAACGTGCCGGCCATCATCGGCCCCGCCGCGAGCAGCGTGACCATCCGCGTGTTCAACGACATCGGCCGCCCGAATGGCGTGTTGATGATCAGCCCGTCAGCCACGGCACCGTCGATCTCGACCGTGCCTGATCCCGCCGATTTGCTTTGGCGAACGGCACCGAGCGATGCGCTGCAGGGCGCCGCCATGGCCGCCTACCTGCTCGCTCAGAACTTCGATCGCATCGCTGTCGTCAACCGCGACGACGCCTACGGCAATGAGTTCGTCGGCCGCATTCGCCGGCCGCTCTGCGACGCCGACCTGTGCGGCGAGCAGAACCTGTTCAGCCGCCGCTACCCGGCCGCCGACCCGACTGCACAAGACTACGTCGGCATCATCGGCGACATGCAGGACTTCAACCCCGAGGTCGTGGTCCTCATCTCGTTCCTCGCCGACGCCACTGATTTTCTGCGGCTGGCGGCAGAGCTGAACTTTGAACGCTTCGTACTCACCGACGGCGCCCGCAACACCAGCCTCATCGACGACGTGGCCTTCCCGCAGGTCATCGACGCGATCATCGGCACGGCCCCCGCGTCACCTGCCGGCGATGTGTTCCAGGACTTCCTGTTTCGCTACACGTCGAAGTGGGGCACCGACCCCGACGTGTTCAACGCCCAGGCCTATGACGCGATGTACCTGCTCGGCTACGCCCTCGCGGGCGTCGCTGACGGGCCGGTGACTGGCGTGGGCATCAGCGAGCAGATCAAGCGTCTGTCGTCGGGTGATGTGGTCGTACCCGGCACCGAAGCCTGGAACTCCACCACGACGCGCTTGGGCGCCGACAGTGACGCGACGATCGACTACTCGGGCGCGTCCGGGCCCCTCAACTTCGACGAGACGGGCGAAGCCGCCACCGACATTGAAGGCTGGCAGCTCGATCGCGAGGCGGGCCGCGTGCGCAGCCTCGGCGTGATCTACACGGCCGCCGGAGAGTACCTCGGCCTGCCTGATGAAGCCGGCGCTGGCGGCTCTGGCGGCGCCGGTGGAGAAGCCGGAGAAGGCGGCGCAGGCGGCGGCTGATGACGTTCATCTGTCCCAAGTGTCGGTCCCGGTTTGCCGAGGCGGTCGAGCGCTGCCCGCACGACCGACGGCGCGTCGTCGAAGATCTGGCGGGCCAGAACATCGCGGGCCGCTACATGATCAAGGAGCTGCTCGGCGTCGGCGGTATGGACAGCTCGGTGTGGATGGCCGTGCAGGCCCCCATTCACCGCCCCGTCGCGATCAAGCTGCTGCCCCCGGCCGAAGGCGAGAGCGCCGAGCGATTCGCCCGCGGCGCGCGCATCGCATCCAACCTCAACCATCCCAACATCACGGTGGTGCACGACTACGGCCGCGCGGCCGATGGGCGCCTTTACCTCGTCATGGAGCTGCTCGAAGGCCGCACGCTGCACGACGTGCTGCGCGGCGGGGCCCTGGGCGTCGATCGCGCGCTGCTCATCACCGATCAAATCCTCAAGGCCCTCGATCACGCGCACAAGAAGAAGGTCGTCCACCGCGACATCAAGCCCGGCAACCTCTTCTTGACCAAGGGCGACGAGAGCGACGCCGACTTCGTCAAGGTCCTCGACTTCGGCATCGCGCGCTTCATCGATCCCCACGACTCGTTCAGCGAAGAGCCGGGGGAAGAGATCACCACCACCCGGCAAATCTGCGGCACCCCGCAGTACATGGCGCCCGAGCAGATCGCGCTGGGCCAGATCGACGGTCGCACCGACCTGTATGCCCTGGGCGTTGTGCTGTATCGCATGCTGACCGGCGTGCTCCCTTTCGCCAGCAAAGACCATCGCGAGCTGTTCCGCGCGCATCTGAGCCAGATACCGCCGAGCTTCGCAGATGTGCGCGCCGGCATTGACGCGCCCGATCTCGAAGCGCTCGTCATGCGCGTCCTGGCCAAGTCGCCCGACGACCGATTCGCGAGCCCGACCGAGATGCGCCGCGCCCTGCGCCAGTTGCGCTTTCGCCGCGCGGGCTACGATGACGAGCTCACCCCGATGAGCGGGACGGTGTCGGCGCCCAACTCGCTGGACACCTTGGGCCCGATCGGCAGCATCAGCGCCGTCGAATCACAGAATATGACGGTCTCGGTCCACACGCCGCGCCGCTCGCTGCGGGGCCCTCTCCTGGTGTTGCTGATCGTGCTGCTGGGCCTGGGGCTCTTCAACTGGCAGATGCAGAGGTCCAGCGACGTCATCGATCCGACGGCCGCATCGACGCCCAGCCGAGCGTTGGCGGGGACCGCGTCGACGACGTCCCCACCGCGCTCGACGCTGCGCTCTGCCCAGAGCGCAGCGTCGACGGGCGCCCTTGAGGCGGTCGACGCGGGCCCCTTGGCTGACGCGACGACGGGCGGCCCCGCCGAAGACAATGTCGTCGACGCCGCCCCGGCCGCGCCCGCCCGGTCCGGCGAAGTCAAGATCACCTCGGCGCCATCGGGCGCGACCGTCAAGCAGGGTGACATGGTGCTGGGACGCACGCCCTTATCGGTCGCGCTGACGCCCGGCGGCCACCGCCTCAGGCTCTCCCGACGGGGGTCATTCGCGACGCTGCGCATCACCGTCCGCGAAGGCGACGACCCCCAGAGCTATCACGCGGTGCTGCGCCGACGACGACGCCGCACCACGACCGTTGAGGCACCGCGACCCAAGGCCCCTGCCATTAAGGCGGCGGTCTCGGTGGGCAGCGATGCGCCGAAGGCCACCGTGCGACTCAAGCTCCTCGATGAAGAGGAGGCCCGCGACTTCAAGGTCACCGCTGAGAAGCCGAAACCCGCCGCGCCCGCGACGCGTAAGCCGACCATCAACCTGCTCGATCCCTGACGCCGGCTCAGGCCCCGTACGCCTCAGGCCGGTCTACCGTCAGAACTCAGAACCCCAGCTCTTTGAGGTACTTCTCATCACCGGGGCCATTCAGCTGCCAATACGGCAGCCGGGTAGAGCCGCGCAACTTCGCCGCCTCACCGTCTGAACACTGCCATCCAGTGATGCGATGGGGATAGGCCACCTCGACGTCGAGCGTGCAGGTGCCGCCCGTCGCGCGGGTCCAGGTGGCGCCGCGCACGGTGAAGGTTCCGGCCGGCACGGTGACCGATCGCGCCGCAGACCATGACGTCTTCACCGTGCCTGGGCCGGCGACCACATGCCGCAAGCGACGCATCATCGCCGACGGCAACGCGGTCATCGAGGTCGGCTGGGCGGCGAGCGTCGTCGCCATCAACCCGCGCAGTTGGATGAACAGCGCATCCTCGGTCTGCCCGACCGGCAAGGTGCGGGTGTCCGTCTCGCCTTCAAAGTAGCTGTTCACCGCCACCGACGCGGTGCCCTCGCCGCCCGGCTGGGGGCTGAAGCGCGCCTCTTCAAAGACGTGCCCACACCACTCCTGGCTGCTGAACGTCACCTTGACCGGCGCGAAGTCGCGGGCGGGATCGACGAACACGCTCGTCATCAAGTTGTAGTCGTAGATGCCGGTGGGGAAGTCGCGCACGTGGTTGAGCTTGAGCGCGGTGAAGTGGTCGGGGTTGCTGCGATCGAAGCGATCGACCTTGACGCCCCGGCTGCGGCTGAACGGCTCGGTGACGAAGACCAACACCGCCTTGCCGGTACGCAGCTGCCCGTAGCGGGGCTGCACCAGGTCGTAGCCGTTGAGCTCGGCTTTGCCGTCGCTCCAATGCGCCCAGAAGGGCGAGTCGGCGGCGGCGACGGATGGTAAGGCCAACCCGGCGAGCGCCAGCAGGGCGAGGGCACGGGGCGCGAGGACACGGGGCGCGAGGGCACGCAGGGCGAGGGCAAGAGGGCGCATGATCGTCTCCAGGGCGATGGGGGGCGTACTGCGTACGACGCAACGCCCACGCTGGGTCACAGACCCCGATTGATCAAACCCGGCGCGTCGTTCACGGTGGGACGCGTCCCCCCCATTCACCGTCTCAGGAGTCCCGATGCGCGCCGCGATCATGCTGTTCAGTCTGCTCATGTTGTCTGCGTGTGGCTCTCAAAAGCCGTGCCCGCAGGCGCCCGTCACGACCGCGCAGGAGGGACCCGCGTCCGCCCAGAAGCTGCTGCTCGACACCGTCGCCGCCGGCGTCGATGCCGTCATGTTGGCCGGCACGGCGCAGCCCATCGTCGTCTTCGACCTTGACGCTACGCTCTTCGACAACCGCCAGAGAACATTGAAGATTCTTCAGAGTTGGGCCACGCAGCCCGAGCGGTTGGGTACGCCTGTCAGCGCCCAGGTGCTCAGCTTGAAGGTCGAGCAGATGGCGTATCTGTTCACCGACTCGCTGGCGAAGGTTGGCGTGATTGAGCCGGCCATAATCGAATCGATCGCCGACTTCTGGAAGGCCCGCTTCTTCACCGAATGGGCCGTGCACGACCAGGCCATGCCTGGCGGTATCGCCTACGTGCAGTCGCTCTACAAGGCGGGCGCGTTCATCGTCTATCTGACGGGTCGCTCGTCGCCCCGCTTGCTGACCGCGACCAGCCAGAGCCTTCAAATCTCGGGCTATCCGATCGGCTTGCTGCGCACGCAGTTGATCATGAAGCCGGTGGCCGGCGCCGACGATGAGGTGTTCAAGAAGACGGTGATGCAGAGCCTGAGGCGCACCGGCCAGGTGGTGGCCATGTTCGACAATGAGCCGGGCAACGTGAACCTGATGAAGGCCGCGTTCCCGGATGCCCAGGTGATCTTCCTACAGACGATGTTCAACCCGAAGAACACCAGCGCCGTCAGCCCGGGCATCCCGAGCATCATCGACTTCCGCCGCTGATCGCTGAGCGTCAGGCCAGGCGCGCGGCCCCGGCCGACAGCCGATTCAGGCCGCCGTCTCGGGCGCGCTGGGTCGACGCCACTCCATGATCGGCGGCAGCTCGGGCTTCTTGCCCAGCTGGGTCTTGTCGCCGTGGGCGATCACGACCTGATGCAGACGCCACCGAAGGCCGTCATGGCGCAGCGTCCAGAAGTGCTGCACCTGGCGATCCTTCGACGATCCTTCCAGCACCACCCCGTCCGCACCGACCACCGCATGCATCGCGCGGGTCTCGATGCGCATGAGCAACTCGAGATCGGCCGGCGCGCGCGCGTCACCGATGCTGTAGAGCCCCAAGGTGTGCACCTTGAGCACCTTGCCGAACTTGGTGTGGTGCACCCAACCCTTGGCCGCATCCTCAGCGAACCGTGCGTCGGCACCCGCGCGAAACTCCGGCGTCAAGAACGCGTCCATGGCGTCTAGGTCGCCTGTGCGCCAGGCCAGCCACAGATGCGGCGAGGCCCGCTCGACCCAGGTCTTGATGCTGTCGATGTCGAACTCGGGGAAGAACGGCCCGATGCGGTGAATGAGCGCCCGCTGGGTCTTCAGCTCGGTCCACTGCTCTCTAAAGACGATCCGCGCGACCAGGAACATGCAGAGCACCGCGCCCATCCAGAAGACGATGGTGCCCACGATCGGTCGTCCGCCGGTGCCGGGGCGACGCAGCTCGCTGGGCGGGGTGGAGTCTGCGCTGGCTGCCGCTGCGCTGGCCGCCGCTGCGCTGGCGGGTGACGCAGGATCTGCAGCGGGCTGCTGCGCGAAGGCGGGCGCGGCGAGGCTGACGCCCCAAAGGAGCACGAGGGCGCGCGCGATTTGGTGAAAACGAGAAGGCGGCATGCGCATGCGGTCAGCTCTCCGAGATGCGCCAGGTCTCCAGCAAGTCGGTGCGGGTGTGCGGCAGTTCGGCCAGAAAACGACTGGGCCGCAGCATCACTCGCCGGCGCTCGCGCCCCATGACCCATTGCGGGTGACACAGATGCAGCAAACGCCGAGGGCGCGTGCACGCGACATAGAACAACCGCCGCTCTTCTTCCAGCCCTTCGGTCGTGTTGAGGCTGCGCGCGAGCGGAAACTGCCCGTCGGCGAGGTGCAGCACGAACACCGCATCCCACTCCAGCCCCTTGGCCTGATGCACCGTCGACAGCAACAACTTCTCGTCGCTCTCCCCGCCCTTGACCAGGTCTTCGATGGCCACCTCGGTGAGCGACAACTCCTCGAGAAACCCCTGATAGTCGGGATATTGGCTCGCGAAGTGCGCCATCTGCCGGATGTCTTCGACGCGCTGCTCGGCGTTGTCGTGCGTGCGCTCCAGGTGCCCCTGGTAGAACGTCTCCAAGACGTGCTCGAGCATGTCGCCGGGCCGCTGCAGCATCGCCGGCCGCCCCAGATCGAGCAGCAGGGTGCGCACCCGATCGAAGCCCGGGCGAGCGCGGCGCGTGAGATCGTTGATCGGCACCCCGTCCACCAGCGCCTGCCAAGGGTTGCCCGTCTGCGCGAGCGCGTGGAAGATCCGCGTGACGCTCGTCTTGCCGATGCCGTCTTGCAGCCGCAACACCCGCGACCAGGCCAGCCGATCCAGCGGGTTGAAGAGCACCTTGAGGTGCGCCAGCACGTCGCGCACATGCGCCTGCTCGAAGAACTTCATGCCCGATCGAATGCTGAACGGGATGCCCCGCCGCTGCAGCTCGATCTGCAACTCCATCGCTTGATAATGCGCGCGATACAGCACCGCCTGCGACGACAGCGGCACGTCCTCATCGCGCAACTCGAGCACGCGCTGCGCCACAAACGCGGCCTGCTGCTGGGCGTCGCGCAGGCTGACGTACGCCGGCACCTCGCCGCCCTCACGCACCGCGGTGAGCGTCTTCTCGAACTGCTTCGTGTTGTGCTTGATCGACGTGTTCGCGATCGCGAGGATCTGGGGCGTGGAGCGGTAGTTGGTCTGCAGCTTGAAGATTCGAGCCTTCACACCGCGCGCGCCCTCGAAACGGTCGCAGAACTCCATGAAGTGACTCACGTTTGCGCCGCGGAACGCGTAGATGCTCTGGCAGTCGTCGCCCACCACCATCACGTTGCGCGCAGGGCCGCTCATGCCCTCTACGATCGCGGCCTGCAGCCGGTTGGTGTCTTGATACTCGTCGACCAGCAGGTGGGTGAAGCGCTGCCCCAACGCCGCCTTGAGCTCGGGCTGATCGTCGAGCAACATGCGCCAGTTCACGAGCAGGTCGTCGTAGTCCATGACGTTCATCGACAGCTTCTGCGCGATGTACTCGGTGAGCACCCGATCGATCTGCTCGACGTGCCGATGAAACATCGGGTGGTCGTGCACGATGACGTCGTCGAGGCGCCGCTCGGTGTTGGTGGCGCTGCTCAGCATGCGCAGCAACACTTTTGCTTTGGGAAACCGAGACTTGGTCGCGTCGATCACGACCTCGCCGATGCTCAAATCCATCAGGTCGCAGGCCTCCTGAGAGTCGAGGATGCCGAAGTTCTGGCCGTAGCCCAGCCGCTCAGCATGCTCACGCAGCAACCGCGCGGCGATGCCGTGAAACGTGCCCGCCCAGATACGCCCGATCGACTCGGGGACCAGCTTCGCGACCCGGTCGAGCATCTCGCGCGCGGCCCGGTTGGTGAAGGTGAGCAGCATGATGCACTCGGGCATGATGCCCGATCGCATCAAGTGCGCCGCGCGATAGGTCAGCGTGCGGGTCTTGCCCGTGCCGGCGCCCGCGACCACCAGGATCGGCCCGTCGGTGGCTTCGGCGACCGCGCGTTGTTCAGGATTGAGGTCGTCGAGGAGGCCCACGCGTCCGGCGGGCCGCTCGACTTTGAGGGAGTAGGTGCGCATCAGCCGCAGCGTAGCTTAGCAGCGCGAGGGTGAACACCCGTTCGGTGGTTGGGCGGCCGATCAGGGGATCAGCGGCAGCACATGACCGGCAGGTTGGTGTTGCAGGCGATGTCGCGCTGCACGTTGAAGGTGCGACCGACGATGCCGCCGCCATTGCCCGGGCTCTGCTCGTCCAAGTTGACGTTCATGCGCTGGCCGCGGGCGAGGTCGCCGCTGTTGTACATGAAGTTGTAGCAGTTGTTGGCCTTGGACGAGTTCGCGAACGTCGCGCCCTGAATGAGCGCACCCATCGTCCAAGTCGTCGTATCGTCGATGTCGCCATTTCGGTTGTAGTCGCCCGTCGACAGCGACTGCTCAACCTCCATGATCGTGCACAGGTGCGCGCTCGCCTCGCCCGCGAACGTGGCCTTGCACATCGCGTCGGCGGCAGCCGTACCGTTCTGATTGTTGAAGCTGAAGCGGCCGTTGGAGGTCTGCGCGCTGCGGCCCAGGATGTAGCCGGTGGCGCCCCCGCCGCCAGCGTTGTTCACGTTGTTGATCTGGTTTTGCAGATCCGCGATCTGGGCCTCGATGTTGACGTTGTTCGCCGCGATGCGCGCGTCGATGAGCGCGATGATCGCGGCTTCGTTCAGGTAGTCGCGCGCGTCAATCAGCGCGTTGACGGCGTCTGCGTCGAGGTAGTCGCGCGCGTCGATCAGCACGTTGACCCCGTCAGCGTTAACGTAGTCGCGCGCGTCGATCAGCGCGTCGACGCCGGCCGCGTTGAGGTAGTTGTACGACTCGATGAGCGCCCGAATGCCGTCCTCATTCAGGTAGTTACGCGCGTCGATCAGCGCGTTGACCTGGTCGGCGTTGAGCCCGCCCTCGTTGTTGATCGCCGCCTCGTTGATCAGCTCGATGACCCGCGCCTCGCTCGGGTAGTTGCGCGCGTCGATGGCCACCTCGACCGCATCGCCGCTGACGTAGTTGCGGGCGTCGATCAGCACGTTGACGGCCGCCTCGTTGAGCCCGCCCTCGCCGCCGCCGTTCGCGTTGATCAGCTCAATGACGCGCTGCTCGTCGACATAGCTGCGCGCGTCGAGGTCGTTGATCGTCACGAAGACGTCAGCCGCCTGGCCGCCCAAGTACGCGGCGTTGCGCGCGTAGATGGCAAACGGCACCGAGCCGATGGTCTGGCGCGGCGTGGCCTCGGGCTCACCGTTGACGGCGATGCCCAGGTAGCGCGTCTGCCCGTCGTTGACGTTGGCCACGATCGGGTTGGTCATGCCCAAGTAGACGTAGAACTTGCCGTCTTCGACCTCGACCGCCTGCAGCTCTTCGGTCCAGATGGGCACCTGGGCGTCGGAGCGCTCATACAGCCGAACGCTGATGTCGACCGCGCCCGTGTAGGGCGAGCCGTCGGCCTGCAGCAGCTGCCCCTGGTAGGGCATCACGTCGGGGACGCCAAGCTGGGCGCTGGCGG
>JBNMOZ010000019.1:0-20973 GCA_051276005.1 Bradymonadia bacterium
CGTTCTGCATCGCCCGCCAACCGGTGACCTGGGACGAGTACTTCGAGTTCTTGGAAGACCGCCTGGCCGTCGGCGGTGACGCGCAGTCGCACTTCCCCCGCGCCCGCGATGAGGCCCTCGTCGAGGTGAGCGATCACCGCGTCGTGTGGCGCAGGAACGTCAGCGTGCAGAGCGGATCGCCCGTGCGCTGGGTCAGCCACATCGACGCGCTGGCCTATGCCGACTGGCTCGGCCGCCGATTTGGCGTGTCATTGCGGCTGCCCACCGAGCATGAATGGGCCTTCGCGGCCGGCGCGGCTGACGGTCGAGCGTTCCCCTGGGGGGCCAACTTCGTGCCGGGCCTGGCCGATACGCGGCGCCGCGGCACGCGCGGACCGGCGCCGGTCAACAGCTTCGCCGACGATGAGAGCCCGTTTGGGATGCGCAGCGTCGCGGGCGGCGTGCGCGAGTGGACGTCGACCGTCGCTGAGGTGCCGGACAGGTACCTGCTGCGCGGTGGATCGTGGCGGGCTTGGCCGGATCAGTGCCGCATTGGGGCGCGGGCGACAGGGCGATCAGAGCTGACGCATCAGGCGATCGGCATCCGGTTGGCGGCGGATCTTCCGACCGAGTAGGCGTCTTCGAGCTACTCGATCACCAGGGTGCAGTTGTTGATGAAGCCGGCGCTGATGACCTGCAGATGGTAGATGTCGTCGGCCGCCGCCTCAAAGGTCAGGCTCGGGTTGAGTGACTCGCCAACATCGTTATTGGCGGCGATGTCGTAGAGCTGTTCGACCCGAAATTGCCTGATGGTATCGCCAACCTGAATCCTGTCCGTGAATCGGCGAAACTGCGCGACCTCAAGCGCCACGTCACATGTCTCGCCGACGACCCGCAGACGGCGCGCGCCCGCCGGGAACGTGCTGATGTACGTTTTGGTCTCGTACCGATCCAGCCGTAGCCCAACCTCTCCAAGCCCTTCGACCTGAACGTCATCGGCAACGATGGTGCCGTGCTGCGTGCCTTCGATATCAAGCCGGTAGCGCTGGCCAGCCAAGAGCTGAGCGCGGGCCTGAAGCACATAGTCACCCGCGGCAAGGCGCGAACGGATGACTTGGCTGGTCAAGCCGTCGCGCTCACACCGACCGCCGCGGCGAAACGCGATCTGCCGGCCGTCGGCTGTAAACAATGCCAACTCCCAAGTGCCCTGGCACGGTGCATCGCCGAGGTTGGCGAGCTGCATCTCATAGGCACGATCCTCAGCAACCGTGAATCGAAAACCAAGGCTGCTGTCGGTGTCCACGCGCTCATCGTTGCCGGGCGCCACGAAGTCGACCTCCGCGGGCGGCACGCTGCGAACAAGGCGATAAGGCCCGTCATCGCTGAAGCTCACCTCAAGCCCGTAGCTGCCTCGCTCAAGCATCGCTTCGTCCAGCACGCAGTCTTCAGAGAGGGCAATGAGACCGACGACGTCATCCTCGAAGAAGCGCACCAAGACGACGCCCGCGCACTGACCATCTTCGACGGCGAAGCGCATCGGCGAGGCAGCGTCGAGCACAAAGCGGAACGCGTGCGCGGTGTCGGCGACGCCCACCCCGTCAACCGCGCCCATCGGCAATTGCGGGCAGCAGCCGTCCTCGCAATTCTGGCCTCCCATGTCGCAGTCATCCCCACATGGGACGCCATTGAAGCTGTTGGGGGTGCCGCGGGGTCGAAGCGCGCAGACACACTCGTAGTCAACGCATTGAGCATTACAAATGGCCCCACAGGTGCCGCAATGCTGCGCGTCGTCTTCCAGGTCAGAGACTCGGGTCACTTGCGGATCTTGCGGGCACTGGTACCGGCACTCCGCGTCGACGCATTGAATCTCGAAGCCGAAGTCTGACTCCCAGGCCTCAAAGCCCTCACGGCAAGAGCTGCCGCACGAGCCGCAGTTCTCGGCATCCGACAGCAAGTCGACGCAGAGCCCATCGCATTCGAGGAGCCCATCGGGGCAGCCGACAAACCGACACTCGCCCGCTTCGCATTCTGAACCAATGGGGCAGTCGGGCATGCACGGACCATCGCCGCCAGCGCCGCCGGCCATCCCGCCACCCGCGCCGCCGGCCATCTCGCCACCCGCGCCGCCGGCCATCTCGCCACCCGCGCCGCCGGCCGTCTCGCCACCCGCGCCGCCGGCCATCTCGCCACCCGCGCCGCCAGCCACGTCGCCAATATTGACGATTTCGCCGGGAGGCTGGTCCGCACCGTCGTCGCAACCCATCCAGAACAACCCAAATATCAAGAACGTTACTCGATGGAACATGAACCCCTCCTGAGCAGTGTGACGGCATCAAATTACAAGCTTGGCTGCGCCATTCGGATGGCCGTTTGCGACATATCGTTGGCCATTGGTGGCCAAGTGTCCGGAGGTGAGACCACCCGAGCGGACCGCCAGCGCCACCCTCTAGGACGGGCGCAAGATCCCCGCCGAGGTGATGATTGCGATGAGCGCGAGCGGCCGGACGCTGCGGCCACCGGAGCCACCCCTGTTCCGGCCCGCTGGGCGTAAGCAGACCGAAGATGGCGGCCAGGGTGTAGACCGCATGCCTCGATGGCGCGGTTGCTCGCCCGCCGAGCGACCCGCAAGTTAGAAAATCTGGTATCTACCGAGCGCTGCCATGCCCAACCGCCATCCCAGCTTGACGCCGCTCGAGAACGCATCGTCTACAACGCGCTCGGTGCTGCCACGCGCGCTGCTCGCTCAGTCTCGGCGGCGGCTCGAGAAGCTCGCGCTTCTGCTGGGCGGCATGAGCGCCTTCGTGCTTTGTCTTTGGCCCTTCGGTTTGGTCGCCTCGCGTGGGGTGCCGATCCACCTGTCAGTCATCCTAGTCGCGGCCATCCTGTACGCATTCGTGCGAAGCCCGCGGGTATCGGACGCCGCCGCCTCCAACGCTGGGCTCATCGCCGAGTTCGCGCTTTGTGCGGTCATCTCGGTGCCAAGTTGCTATTGGTTCTACGCCGACACCGGCAGTTTTCAAGACATCACCTGGACCTGCATCCTCATCGCGGTCTTCCCGTTAATCGCGCCGAACCATCCGCGTCGGATCTGGTGGGCGAGCCTGGCGGCGGGCGCGACCTCGCCGCTTGGCGTCGCGATCGTTCTCTGGGCGCATGGCGAGAGCCCGTTTGTGCCCAGCCTGATCAATATGTCGGTCAGTCCGCTCCTGTGCGCCGTCCTCGCCTACATTGGCGCGCGCATGATCTATCAGCTCGGCGTCGAGGTGGAGCGCAGGCAGCAGCTCGGCGCTTACACGCTCAAAGAGCGGCTGGGCGTGGGCGGGATGGGCGAGGTTTGGCGCGCGAGTCACCGCTTCTTGGCCCGGCCCGCGGCGGTCAAGCTGATCAAGGCGGAGGGGGTGGCCGCTGACAGCGACGCGGCCAACACTTTGCTTGTCCGGTTCGGTCTCGAAGCGCAGGCCACCGCCCGCCTTCGCTCGCCCCACACCGTCGAGCTCTACGACTACGGACAGGCAGAAGACGGTACGTTCTACTGTGTGATGGAGTTGCTGGACGGCTTCGATTTACAGCAACTCGTCGAACAACATGGGGCGCTCCCAGCTGCGCGGGTCGTGCACTTGTTGCAGCACTGCTGCCACTCGTTGGGCGAGGCCCACGGGGCGGGGATGGTGCACCGCGACATCAAGCCGGCCAACATCTTCGCCTGTCACTACGGGCCTGACTTCGACTTCGTCAAAGTGCTCGACTTTGGGCTCGTCAAGGAGCGCGGCGCGCCCGCGGACCCGAGCCTGTCGGTCGGGACCGGCGTGATCGGTACGCCCGCGTTCTTTGCGCCCGAAGCGGTGCGCGGTGCCGACCTCGACGGGCGCGCTGACATCTACGCGTTGGGCTGTGTGGCCTACTGGCTGCTGACCGCGCAGTTGCCCTTCAGCGAGCCCACCGTCATGGCCCTCGCGGCGGCGCATTTGAACGCCAAGCCGCCGTTGCCATCGAGCCGGATTGCCGGCCCCATCGACGCTCAGCTCGAAGCGGTGGTCATGGCTTGCCTGGCCAAAGCACCGGGCGATCGGCCCGCGACGGCCGAGGCGCTCGCTGCGCGGCTCACGGCGTGTGATGTGCCTGCGTGGACCCAGGCCGACGCGGCCGCGTGGTGGGCGGCTGCCCGACCGAGTACCTGAGCCGAGGGCACCTCAACCCGCCGAGCCCAGTCACTCGACGCTGATCGTGCGTCGCTCGATGGCCAGCCCGCCGCGGCCGTCGCGCACCGCCACCCAGACGTCGATAGGGCCGGCCGCCTTCGGCAACTTCAGCCGCGTATCGGTGTCGTCTGCAAAGGTGAGCCCCGGGTCGTACTCCCCAGCGGTCGTGTACCAGGTGTAGAGCAGCTCCTCGGCGACCGTCTCACCCGCGGTGTTCTGGTAGGTCTCGAGCGCGCCGCCCTCAACGGTCACCGAGACCGTCACCTTGGTGCCCCCGATCGGATCGCCCTCGACCTCGAAGGCCTCGATGACCGGGTTGGTGTTGCGCGCGTCGGTGGTGTCATGCACGAAGAGCCGCTTGATGGTTCGAATTTGCCGGCCGCCCGGCACGCCGCTGTTCAGCTCGACGTACACGATGTGCCCGTCCTCGAGGGTCACTCGGTTGCCTTGGGCGTCGTACACGTCGCCGGCGGCCTCGAACCGGGCCCGCAGATCGATGCCGTCAGGGCCGAGGTCAACCGCGAGCTCGCGGGTGTCACCGATGGCGAACTGCAACGCGGGATCGACGCAGGCGTAGTCGGCTGCCGAGCCGAAGCTGTAGAGGCAGAGCGTCCATTCATAGGTGGGCGCGAGGCCGTCGGTGTCGAAGTCATGGGCCGTCAGCCGGACGACATCATCGGGGGCTGGCTCGGGCCGGTCGGCCTCGATGCCCATGACCCGGTAGCCGGCGAGCAGGTTGCGCGGGTCGAAGTCATCGTCGCAGCCCGTGGTGCAGAGAATGAAGAAGGCCATCAGGCCCAGCGTTATCGAGGCGCGCATCAGAACTCCCCCCGGACCCCGAAGGACGGGATGATGGGCAGACCGCTGACGGTGGCCTGCTGGGTGTAGTCGAAGTTGTGGCTCAAGCCCTCGGGGTTCTCCCGGTTGTAGACGTTCTGCACATCCAGATAGGTGGTCATGCGCCACGTATCGAAGATCCAATGCTTGTCAACGCGCAGATCGAGCTGGTGGAAGGCATCCAGCCGCTGCCCGTTGATCGCGCCGGCGTGGGGCAAATAGACGTCATTGTCACTGTCGAAGGTGGCGCGATTGAAGCCGGTCTGGGGGTTGCCTGTGACGTACCGAAAGCGCGCGCCCAGCTCCCAGGTGGTCGACAGCTTGTATTGCGCCACCACCGTGAGGTTATGGGTCTGGTCGAGATCGAAGGGGCGCCATGGGCCGCCGCTGCCGTCCCTGCGCTCCGACTTCTGCAGCGTGTAGGCCAGCCAGCCATAGAACGGGCCGTCGCTGGTATGCCGCAAGAGCATCTCCATGCCATAGGCGCGCCCACGACCCATGTTGAGATACTTCACGGCGGGGTCATCCACCGCGGCGACCTGGTCGAAGAAGTCTTTGTAGAAGCCGGTCAGATCGAGCGAGAGGGCGTCGGTGAAGCGATGTTCGATGCCGGCTGAGTAGTGCCAGCTTTTCTCAGTCTTCACGTTGGGGTTGCCGAAGACTTTGTTTGTCTTGTCGATCTCCGCAGACTGGCTGTAGAGCCCGGCCCCGGCCTTCACCGCCGTGCTCTTGATCACTTGGTAGTGGGTGCTGAGCCGCGGCATCGCCAACAGCTCATCGGTGGTCCGCTCGTACTGCCCTCGAATACCCGGCGTCAGCGTGAGATCCCCCACCTTCCACACCGCTTCGGCGAAGATGGCCGGACGTGCTTCGAGCAGGCTATCCTTGGCGTGCAACACCTCGGTGGCCGCCAGTGGCAGGTCTGGCTGACCCTCGCCGGGCGGCTGCGGGGCCGTGATGTCGAAGTTCGACAACATCAGGGCGAGGTCGACGCCGACACGCAGATCAAGCCCTTCCAACAGACCCATCTTCACTTCGTCGCGAACCTCGATGACCTGATAGTCAAAATCGATGACCACGTTCTTGCCCACCCCTTGGGTCGAGGTGGTGTAGCTCCAGCCCACGCTCGCCAGATGTTCGATGTCTGGGGTCAGCTGGCTCTTGAGTCGAGTTTGGACCGAGATCCAGTCGATCTTGAACTCGAATGCGTCGCGGATGGCGGGGTCATTTACGTCTGGCTCATCGAGCAAGCTCACCATCTCATCGTGCCCGCCGAGCACGGTGAGCGTGAACTGGTGCGCGCCCTTCTTCCAGTCGTAGATGGCTTGGCCGTCGTAGTAGCGCGGCGCCGTCGAGAAGCTCGACCGCGCGTCCTCGTCGAGCACCAGCGGGAACAGCGCATCGATGTAGCTGCGGCGGCCGGCCACCGCGAGGGCGCCGTGCTCGCCTATGGGGCCCTCGATCATCGCGCCGGCGTCGAAGACATCGGCTTGCACGAACCCGTGCACGCCATCGTCCTTGGGGCGCCGAAGCCTGATGTCCACGATCCCGCCGTTGGCATGTCCGTACTCTGCGCCGTAGTTGCCAGGGGTGATCTGCAGGGACTCGATAAGCTCGCTCGCGACCACCGACCGCAGCCCCCCGAAGTGGAACGCCTGGGGGACCGTGTGGCGGTTCACATACACCTCGGTGTTGCCCCCGCCGCGCAGGATGATGTCGCCAAAGCCAAAGGGAATCCGCGCGACGCCAGGCATGTTCTGCACCACCTTGAGGGCGTCGCCGTTGGTGCCCGGGAGCGTGCGAATTTCGTTCATCTCAAGCGTGCGTCGGGTCACCTCTTTGCGCACGCGGTGCCCGACAACCGTGACGCCGTTGCCGGCGGTGCTGGACCGCTCGACGTAGTACTTCACTTCGACGGCCTTGCCGGCCTCAACGGTCTCGACATCCTCGAGCGCTGTGTAGTCGGGATCCTCGACAAGCAGGGTCACCTCGCCGGGCGGGACCGCGACGAACTCGAAGCGGCCCTCAGCGTCCGACACGGTCTCGAGGCCCGGCTCTGTGAGGCGCACCGTCAGGCCGATGAGCGGCGCCCGGGTGCCCCGCTCGAGCAAGACGCCGCGCACCACGCCGGTGGGGATCTCTCGGCGGACGACCTCTTCCTTCAAGGTGAAGGCGTAGGTGTAGACGATCTGGACAGACGCCGGCTGTCCGTCGATCTCGGCGGGCGAGAAGCGAAACGCCTTCACCGCCGCGAGCGCGGCCTCGTCGAACCCATGTCCGGCGGGCAGCGCGACCTCGGCGGCGCTGACGCTTCCGTCGACGTCGATGGTCACCAGCACCTGGACGGATCCCTGGGTCCGCGCCTCGAGGGCGGCGGCCGGGTATGGGGCGTCGACGAAGTGCACCACCGCGGGCGCCTTGGTGAGTTGACCGGTGGCCGCCGCCTCTGCGGGCGCCTTGGGGGTCGGCTGAGCGGAGGCGAGCGCGGGGGCGAACAGCGCCATCGCGAGCCAGAGTTCAGCTCTCCAGCGTGAATCGAACATTGAATCGCCTCGTGCTTTTGATGGGGGCGCCGTCCATGGTGGCCGGCGTCCAAATGGTCTTTCGGGCGGCCGCGAGGGCTGCTTCGTCGAGGCCGTGACCGATGCCCTTGACCACCCGCGCGCCGGCCACTCGGCCCGCGTCGTTGATGGTGAGCAGAACGATCACGACGCCCTCAATGCCCTGTCGGCGCGCCCCTTTGGGGTACGCGGGCTGGGTCTTTCGCTTCAGGCGGGCGGCGACGCGCACCGGCCGATGGTCGGCCTTCGGCGCGCGGCCTTCGCCGTCCGGTCGGCCGCTCGGTCGGGCCCGCTTCACCGGAGCGCTCGCGATCCGCCCGGGATCGCCCAGGGCGGTGTTGCCGATGCCCATGCGGGGGCCCGAGCCGCCGGTCACCGTGCTGCCCAAAGACAGGCCGGCGATGAGGCGCGGCGCCGCCTTCTGGGGCGCGGGCTGCGGTGACTCGGCCTTCGGAGCGACCGGCTTGGGCGGCGCCTTGCGGGCCACCTTCTTTGGCCGACGCTTCGGCTTCTTTGCGGCCTTCGGCTTCGGCTTGCGGACCTTCGCGGTCTTCGGCTTCGGCTTGGGCGCCTCGACCGGCTTGGGCGCCTCGACCGGCTTGGGCGCCTCGACCGGCGGCGGTGGCACTTCGATGGGCGTGGGTGCTGTCTGGACCATCACCATCTGCACCCGGGTCTTGGGCGCTGACCGTGCGCGCGACCCGATGCTGCGCGGCTCGATGCGGCTCGCCGCGAACAGGGCGCCGGTCTGCACGCCGATGCTCAGCAGCCCGGCGACGGTCAGGACGATCCAACGGTGGGCCCGCTCTGGCTCGGGCTGAAGGCTGTACATGGCTCAGTCCTCCGCCGTGACCGGCGCGGTGTTGATGGCGAAGCGGGTGACCCCGTTCACCTTCACCAGGTCGATCAGATGGATGACTGCCCCGTGGCTGCTGTGGGTGTCGGCCGCGATGATCGCCTGAGCCTTCGGGTCTTGGGCGGCCACCGCTTTGCAGCGGGCGGCAACCTCTGCCTCGGTGGCGCGCTCGCCGTTGAGGAAGAGCTGCCCATCGCGGCTCAACAGCAGCGACAACGTCGTGTCCACGGCTTCGCCCGCCGACGCCGCTTGAGGCAGCTCGACCTCGATGGCCGGGTTCACGATGTGGTTCGACGCGACCATGAAGATGATCAGCAGCACGAGCATGATGTCGACGAGGGGGGTGACGTTGATTCCGACGATGCCTTGATCGTCCATTCCTGCGTGGCCAGCCATGACTCAGGCCCCCTCGCTGGCGTTTGCCAGCACGATGCGGCCGAGGAAGTCAGCGTTGCCGAGCCGCTCGCGGGCGAGGCTCTTGAAGGTGTTGAAGAGCACGACGGCGGGGATGGCGATGATGAGGCCCACGGCGGTGGCCACCAGGGCCTCAGCGATGCCAGGCCCGACGACCTCCATGCCGCCCTGGGGGTTCTCCGCCAGCTCCTTGAACGACACGATGATGCCGATGACCGTGCCCAGCAGGCCGATGAACGGGGCGTTGTTGCCCAGCGTGCCCATGAAGCCGAGGAAGCGGTCGAAGCGTTGCCGCTCACGCTCGATGGCCGAAAGCAGCACCTGTTCCACCACCGAGCGACCGCGGGGGAAGGCCTCGAGCAGGTCGGCGACCACCCGCTCTTCGATGGCGTGGCCGCGCTCGACGAGCGCCTTGGCCTCGGTGAGTTCGCCGCGTTCGAGGTGAACGGTGAGCTTGCGACCGATGTCGGGGGCGTCGACCTTGGTACTCAGAAACAATCGAGCGCGCTCGATGGCGAACATGATGAGCAGCCCGCCCAGGCCGATGAGCAGCCACATGACCCACTCAGCGCCAACGCTGGCGAAGTTCAAAAACGCTTCGATGACTGAAAAGCCTTCTTCGGTAGGACCCATTTGTATTTCTCCATATCGATGAACCGGACGCAGCTCGGGTGCGGCACTGCCTGTGCCCGAGCGATGGACCGGTGGTTGTTGAGAGACTCGAAATCGTCAGATGCCGTGTGAGAGGTGAACCCCGCAGCCGGCACGAATTGTCACTGTTGGTCGAAGCGGACGGTCATGATTTTTCCTCGTGTTCGGTTGTGGTCTGGGGTTTTGCAGCGGGTGTGCCAACTCCGAAATCCGCATAAAATGGGGGCTGGCGTCGCTCACCGGACGGCTGTCCGGGCGTCGCGGACGAACAACCGGACATCTGTCCGGGCAAACCGCTTTGCAGCGCACGCAGACGCGCACCCACGCGTTGCGGCGACGGCACGGCCCTTGTAATGCAGTGCGTGGCAACTCAGGAGGTGCGCTGATGGCCAAGGTACTGGTGGTGGACGACAACCCGGCGGTGTGCACGGCGCTGCAGATGCTGTTCGAGATCCACGGGATGGAGTGCATCGTCGCCCAGAGCCCGCGGGCAGCCCTGGGGCTCATGGGTCGCGCGGCGGTCGGCGTAGTAGTCCAGGACATGAACTTCACCCGCGACACCACCGGTGGTGAGGAGGGCATGCAGCTCTTCGAGGACATCCGGGCGCTCGACCCCGACGTGCCGGTGCTGCTGATGACCGCCTGGACCTCGGTGGAGACCGCGGTGCGCATGGTGCAAGCCGGAGCGAGCGATTACATCCAGAAGCCGTGGGACGACGCGCGAGTGGTGGAACGCGTCGAGAGCCTGCTGGCGTTGGGCACCCGCAGCCGAGGCCGGACGCCCAGCGCCTTCATACAGGCTCATGATCTGGGGGGGCTCATCGTCGAGAGCCCGGCGATGCAGGCGGTGGTCAACTTGGCGTTGCGGGTCGCCGCCGCCGAGGTGCCCGTGCTGGTCACCGGCCCCAATGGCGCAGGCAAAGAGGGCATCGCCGAGATCGTGCAGGCCAACTCGCGGCGCGCGAAGCGGCCGTTCATCAAGGTCAACGCGGGCGCGCTGCCCGAGCAGCTGTTGGAGTCCGAGTTGTTCGGTGCCGAGGCAGGCGCGTACACCGGCGCCACCAAGCGGCGGGTGGGGCGGTTCGAGGCGGCGCACGGCGGCACGTTGTTCCTCGACGAGATCGGCAACCTCTCGCCCGGCGGCCAGATGAAGCTGCTGAGGGTGCTGCAGACCGGCGAGTTCGAGCGGGTGGGCAGCAGCCAGACGCAAAAGGTGGATGTGCGCATTATCAGCGCCACCAACTCCGATCTGCCGGCCGCCATCGCGGCGGGCACGTTTCGCGAGGACCTGTATTTTCGATTGAACGTCATCGAGTTGGCCGTGCCTTCGTTGGCAGAGCGGCCACAGGACGTCCTCCCGCTGGCTCGTCACTTCGTCGACGCCCTGGCGGACGCGCCGGCGCCCACTTTGACCCGCGCGGCCGAGGCGGCGCTCCTGGGCCACACCTGGCCCGGCAACGTGCGCGAGCTGAAGAACTGCATGCAGCGTGCGTGTCTGCTGGCCAATGGCCGCGTTATCGAGCCCGGTGACATCGGGCTCAAAGGCATGCGGCCTGCGCTGAGCCGACCAGCCGCGTCGCCCACAATCGCCCGAGACGAGAGCCCCGAAGCGCAGCGCATTCGCCAGGCGTTGGAGCAGGCCGATGGCGTCGTCGCGAAGGCAGCCAGCACCTTGGGCCTGAGTCGCCAAGCTCTCTACCGACGCATGCAACGGCTCGGAATCGTCATGCAACGCCGAGCCGAGAGCCGCTCGTGATCGCCGTGATGGCTGCGATCGCGGTCTTCGGTCTGGGCGTCGGCCTCTGGAACCTGCGCCAGGTGCGGGCTCTACGTCGCCGCCTCGAGGCCGCTACCGCCGTCAGCCAGGCTGCGGACATCGACCAGGCCGCCCAGCGCACGCAGATGCAGCTGCTCGAGACGGTGCTCGACGCCGCCCCACTCGCGGTCGTGCTCTGCGACGCCAAGGGGGTCGTCGCCCTCGCCAATCGCACGGCGCGCGACCTGTTCTTCGGTGGGGTCCAGCTCATCGGGGCCGACTTCGACGCGGTGCTTGAGCGCTGCCCGCCGAGCATGGCCCGCGCGGTCCGAAACCAGTCCGACGTGCTCTTCACGGTCGGCGACGACGATGGCGGCGATGGCGACGATGAGTCGTATCACCTGTCGCGACCGGCGCTGGAGATCGACCTCCAGCGCTACACGCTCTACTTGATCAAGGAGCTGACCCGAGAGCTGGGTCGCCAAGAAGTGGCCATCTGGAAGAAGATGATCCGCGTGGTCAGCCACGAGTTGAACAACTCCTTGGCGCCGGTCTCATCGCTGCTGCATTCGGCCCGGCTCGTGTACGACAAGCCCGAGCACCGCCACCGCATGGTGACCATCTTCGACACCATCGAGGAGCGCATCGACCACCTGCAGACCTTCATCGAGGGCTACGCCCGGTTCGCCAAGTTGGCACCCCCAGCCATCGCCGACGTGGCCTGGGGACCCTTCCTGGAGTCAGTGGCGACGCTCTTCGAGTGCCGCCTGACGGGCACCCCGCCTGCGGCCCCCGCCCGGATCGATGCGTCTCAGGTGCAGCAGGCGCTCATCAATTTGCTCAAGAACGCCCAGGAGGCAGGCGGCCCGGCCGACGCCGTCGAGTTGACGGTGGTGACCCTCGCCGACGGCGGCGTTGAGCTCTCGGTGCTCGACGCCGGCACGGGCATGAGCGACGACGTCATGCGCCAGGCGACGTTGCCGTTCTACTCGACGAAGAACCGCGGCACCGGCCTGGGCTTGGCGTTGTGTCGCGAGATCGTCGAGGCCCACGGCGGCGCAATTCGGCTGGAACACCGCCGCCCCACTGGGCTGGCGGTTCACCTCACGCTGCCGTGAAGCGTGCGCCTCCAGGTGGCGGGTGATAGTTTCCCGCGGTGCTCACCTCATCTGCGACATCGCCCCCGACCGTGGGCCAGTTGGAGTTCCTCCAACGACGGGTCGCCATGTTCGGCCTGATGGCCGGCGGTGGCGGGCTGGCGTTCTATCTCTTCCGTTTGTTCGGCGAAGACCCGTTCGACGACGGCAGCATGGTGCTGCATGTGGCCGCGTGTCTTGTCTTCCTGCTGGCTTGGCTGCTGTGCCGAGGCCGCGATCGAAGCAGACGCTTCATTCGCACGACCGAGGCCGCCGCGGTCCTCGGTGGCTGCGGCCTGCACGCGGGCATGGGGCAATTCATTCCGGTCATCGAACGCCCCGATCTGATCGTCGTTCTGGCGCTCGCGTTCGGCTTCCTGGCCCGCTCGATCTACGTGCCAAGCGGGGGCAAGCGGACGCTCTTTTTGGGGCTGGCAACCGGCGTCATGCTGGTCATGGGGGTGTGGGCCTCAGGCATGGCCTACGACGCCCGCATTTACACCGACTTCGGCCCCGAATGGCGCACCAAGTCGCCAGAACAGATCGCCCTCTACATCTCGGTCAACGCCGCCGCCTGGTGGTCGCTCTTCGTGGGCCTGAGCGTGGGCGCCTCACGCGTGATCTACGGTCTGCGCAAAGAGGTCCGCAAGGCGCAGCAGCTCGGACAGTACACGCTGCTGGAGAAGCTGGGTGAAGGCGGGATGGGCGTGGTCTATCGCGCGCAGCACGCGATGTTGCGCCGGCCGACGGCGGTCAAGCTGCTGCCGCTGGAGAAGGTAGGCGAAGCCAGCCTCGCCCGCTTCGAGCGCGAGGTGCAGCGCACCGCGGAGCTGTCGCACCCCAACATCATCACGGTCTTTGACTATGGCCGCACTCAAGAGGGCGTTTTGTACTACGCGATGGAGCTGGTCGACGGCGCCACCGCGCAAGAAGTGGTGAGCCTCGCCGGCCCGTTGCCGCCCGCGCGGGTGCTCTACATCCTGGCTCAGCTCGCCGACGCCCTCGCCGAGGCCCACGCGGTTGGGTTGATCCACCGCGACGTCAAACCCGCCAACGTGCTGCTGTGCGTTCAAGGCCGCCACGCCGACGTGGCCAAGCTCGTCGACTTCGGATTGGTGAAGCATATGGACAGTATCGAGCCGTCGGTCACTGCGACCGGCGTGATCACCGGCACGCCGCTGTACATGGCGCCCGAGGCGCTGGTCGATCCGGCGGCGGTAGACGCGCGCAGCGATCTGTATGCACTCGGTGCCCTGGGCTACTTCCTGCTGACCGCCGAGCACGTCTTCACCGGACGCACGATGATGGAGGTCTGCAGCCATCATCTGCGCACGGCGCCGGTGCCGCCCTCCATCCGGTTGGGCCGCGACGTATCGCCGGCGCTCGAGGCGTTGATCCTCTCTTGCCTGGCGAAGGCCCCAACCGACCGGCCCGCGTCGGCGGACGCCGTGACCGCGGCGCTCCTTGAGTGCACCGTCGAGGGCAGCTGGGATGCCGAGGCCCGCCGTGCTTGGTGGGCTGAGAATCACGCCCGCCTGCGCGCCAACGCCACCGGGATCGGCACGCATGACACGGCGACGGCCGCCATCGACTTGGCTGGCCGCGGCGTCGTGGCGACAACGTTTTGAGCATGCGAACCCTGATGTTGGCGATGGGTATTGCGGGCCCAATGTGTGTTGCGGGCCCAGCGTCTGCCCAGCCTGTAGCTCCAAGTGCTGCGGGCGGTCCGAGTGCTGCGGGCGGTCCGAGTGCTGCGGGCGGTCCGAGTGCTGCGGGCGGTCCGAGTGCCGCGGGGGCCGCCTGGTTCACCGCGGTCGAGTTGCACGGGTCGTTCTTGAGCGACGCCGCCGACCGCTCGGCCCTGGGAGACACCTTCGGCTACGGCGTGCGCGGCGGCGTGCGATGGGACGCCTGGGGCGCGTTCCTGCACTTCGAGCAGAACCGCTGGTTGACCAGCGAGCTCGATCGCACGATCACCCAAGGGGCGCTCAACCTGGGCCTCGGCGGGGAGTACATCTTCTTTGAAGGGCGGGCGCGGACGTCGTTGGCCATCGGCCCGTCGTTCTTGCTCTTCGATACGCTGATCGATGACGCGGGTGAGGTCGGGCTGTTCGTCGACATCCGCCCGGTTGGCCTGCGGTGGCAGCTCAGTGAGAGCTGGTTGCTGATGCTCGACCCGCTGACGTTCACGCTGGTGGCGCCGGTGCTTGGAGGCATTCCGCTGATCCTGCCGGAGTACCGGCTCGCGTTCACCGTCGAGTACGGCTTCTGATCAGGGCGCGGCCCGGCGAGCGGCCTCGATCGCCTCGGGCAGCACGTCGGCCAGGACACCTTCGAACCCCGGGTTGACGATGAACCCGGCGGGCTGCTCAACCACCCCCGGTTCAAGGCGCCCCGTCCGCTCCATCTCGAACAGGGCGTCAGACACGGTGCGATCGAGCCGCTTGACCACCGATCCGATGACCACGAACACCCCCCGCACGGTCTGGTCGGAGTCGACGCCCAGGGTAAACCGACCCTCGGCGGCCTCGGCGGCCTCGATCACCCCGATCCCCGATCCGCCAGCCACCGGAAAGACCACGTCGGCGTCGGCGTACAGGCGCTCGGCGACGGCGCGGGCCTTGGCGGGATCATTGAAGCCGCTGAAGTCGTCGGCGAGGTACTCCACCGCCGTCACCCGTCCGCCGGCGTACTCAACCCCAGCGATGAAGCCGTCGATGAACTCGTCGACCGGCGCGATTTGCATGCCACCGATGACCGCCGCGGTGCGCCGAGGGGCGACCGCCATCGCCGCGACCCCGGCGACAAACGAGGGCTCGAACGTCTGATAGGTCACCGCGCGCAAGCCCGGACAGGGCGACAACGGCTCATCGAGGTGGAGCACCTGTCGCCCCCCGAAGTCACAGTCGGCTGAGGCGATCAGGTCGGGGTACGGCAAGCCCACGGTGATCAGCAACTCGGCCGCCTTGGCGGGCCCCTTCAACGCGTCGCGCCAGCCAACCTCCGTCTCGGCGAGGGTCTGGGGCTCGACCTCCACCACGTCGGTGATGCGCAGGCGCCAACGCCCGTAGGTGAGCCCCGCGAAGACGCTGTCGGCGAAGGCCCGGTCACCCTTGCTGCCGACCGGGTAGAGCACGCGCACCGCCAGATCGCTGGCGGGCAGCGGGTCTTCGGCGCAGCCGGCGAACAGCGCCAACACCAGGAGCAACCGACGACGGCTCAACCCCAGGAGCAGCAGCAGACCGAAGGCGAGCCCCCCCGAACCTGGACCTTGCTGACAGCCCAGGGCTTCTTCGAGGATCGGCCCGGTCGCGCCCTTGCGCGCCAGCGGCACCCAGACCGAGTCGCAGTACGCGTTGGCCTTGGAGCAGCCCGGCTCGTAGTTGATCCACTTCACCAACACCGCGGTGAGCTGGGCGTCGTCTTCCCCGAGCAAGGTGCGGTTCGCCGCCCGAAGCAGATCGGCTGAGGCCTCGATGGCCCCGAGCACCAGCACCTCGGTGGTGTCGTCACACGCATCCATCGTCGACGAGTGGGCCAGCCCGTCCCGCGACTCGCTCAGGCTGCCACCGACGGCTTCGGCGTAGTTCATCACGTGCCACATTTGACGCAGGTCGGGGCTGCGAATGGAGTGGGTGAACGAGTCCTGCAGGGTGTGCAGCGCCCGCGCCAGGAAGTAGGCCGGGGCCCAGACGTCGACCTGGATGGTGCCGTAGAAGTCGAGGGTCAGGTTGACCTCGATGATCTGCTCCGCCGTGGGGAGCCGCAAGAACTCGCGGGCAGAAAGCATCGACTCCAGGATGGCCGCCCGGCAGCCCCGCACGGCCTGCGCGTCGCCCTCGACCCCGTCGTCGCCGGGCGCCCGCAAGCAGTGCAGGTATTGGCCCTCGGGCGAGGCGTGAATCGCCCGAATCGAGGCGAGGTTGAGGGTGGAGTGCCCGTCGGTGTCGGGCGAGCGCACGCCAGCGAAGATGCTGAAGAAGAAGAACTCCTCCCGCTCGCCTGCGATGTCGAGGCCGGCGCGCGCGATGAGGGCTTTAGAGATGCGGCGCCACACGCCACCGGGCACCGGGACCTGGTCGTGAGGCAGCTCGGGCGAGGCGAGGGCGTAGGCCACGGCGGTGATGCCCTCGTGGCACCCTTCGCTGAAGCCCGTCTCGATGGTGTAGGCCGAGGCCGTCGAGGCCCAAGCCATCAGCAGCAGTGCAGCTCTCTTCATCGCGAGACTCTATCGCGCAGCCAGCCAGTCTGACAGGGCGGCGCCGATCTCGTGGGGACTGTCCTCGGGGAGCAGATGCAAACCCGCGCCGACATCGACAACCGAGAGCGCCTGCACGTTGTCGAGGGCCCAGGCCAACTCTGCAGCCTGAACGTGCACACCGGGCGCCGCCGAGATGAGCAGCTTCGGCAAAGTCGTTGTGCGCAGCATCAGCTCAACCCGCGTCAGCACGTCATGGGATCCGGCAGGCTCGCCCGCGACCGGCAACTCGTTGGGGAAGCGCCAGAGGACCTCGCGCCCGTCCTGCTCGGCGAACGGCGCCCGGTAGGCCTGCATCTCGTCAGCGCTCAGCGAGCGGAGGGTCATCAGCTGGGGAAACTCCTCGACCAGCAGGTTGCGGTCGATGGCCAGCGTCCGGCCGAGCCCGGGGGTCCGGTAGCCGCGCATGGACTCGCGGACGCCGGCCGGCACCTCGTCGAAGGTGTTCGCGGCCCGCATCGGCGTCTCCATGAAGGCCAGGGCGCGCACGTTTGATGGATGCCGGGCGGCGTAGTCCATGCCGATGACCGCGCCCCAACCGATACCCGCGATGGCCACGTCTTCGAGGCCCAGGGCGTCGATGGCCCCCTCGACAAAGTCGATGTGATCCTCGAGGCGGTAGTCGATGAGGGGCTTCTCAGAGCGGCCCATGCCCACCAGGTCGAGGGCGATGACCCGCCCGTGGGCCTCGAGGTGCGGGATGACGTTGCGCCAGAGGTAGGCCGAAGCCGTGTTGCCGTGCAGCAGCAGAATCGGCTTGCCCGCGCCGGCCTCGACGTAATGCAGCTGCACGCCGTCGACGTCGACGAACTTGGACGGCAAATCGAGGTCGCTTGAGATGGGGTCCGTCGACGCCCCGAACTGCGGAGCCTGCGGCGCCTGCATGGTCTCGGGGTCGCAGGCGGCGAGCAGAGCGAACAGGCTGAGGAGCAGGATTCGAATGGCCATGATGTCTCTCCAGCGCGGTCCGCGACAGGCCTTGTCGAAATCGACACGGCTCTTGCCGGACTCGACACGGTGAGTTTGCGAGGACCGGGCCAAGACTAGAGTTCTTTGATTACGGCAACTTGCGAGGCAATGACCCGGTGAGCCGGACAGGTGTCCGCGTCCGGCCCGGACACCCGTCCGACGTGCGAGAGCCCGATCGCGGCGCTCAGCCCGGGCGCGAGGCCCGACCCGCACCTGGGCCGGGATCTGCTTCGGGATCTGCTTCGGGATCTGCTTCGGGACCTGCACCAAGGCCTGGCCTGCGTCAGCGCGGGTGCTCGGGCTCTCGTGACCCTCAAGGGCGTCGGGTGATGCGAATCGAGCGCTGATGGTTGCGGGCACGGTGCCTCCTTGATGCACCGGCAACCTACCCATGCGTCATCGAACAGGCTTCAGCCAATGCCGCATCCACGGCATGCGTATTCGCATAGGCTGAAATACACTGACGCCGCCCCGCTGTTCGCCGGCCTCAACCTGTCGGCTGATCTGGACCGAGTGCTGGCAGACACTCCACGGCAGCCGCCCGCCCGCGTCATTTTCGCACCAAGGTTGATCGCCGACTGCCCGCGGCGCCTATTGGCGGCTCAACAGTGGCCCCGGGACGAACGCATGGTGAAGATCGGCAGACACAGCACCGAGGAGGCGCGCGCCTACCTGCAGGAGCGCATCGCGCTGCTCGACAAGGCCGTGTTCATCATCGGCCTCGTCGGCCTGATCATCCATGTATTCACGATTGAGAAGGGGACGACGACGGCGGCCCATGTCCTCATGTTCGCCAACCCGATGATCGCCCTGGTGGGCTGGCAGGTCTGCCGGAGAGGCCGTCACTCCGAAGGCATGTTGTCGGCGATCGAGTTCGTCGGTTTGTTGGCCGCGACGATATGTGTCAGCGCCCTGGGGCGGTTTATGCTGCCGATCTTCCTGGTGCAGTTGAACGTCGACCCCACCGATCCGACACAGATCCACATGCTCGGGCTGATTCAGACCTTCATGTCGATGAATGTCGTCTTTGGCATGGCGCTGACCTTGGTGATGCGCGCGGCGATCGTGCCGTCCAGCCCGCGCCGCACGCTGGTCATCACGCTCACGCTCGGGGTGCCCATCGTGCTGATCGGTGCGTTCGGGTTTGCGCCCTTCGAGGGCCCCGAGCCGTTCCGGGCACACACCGGGCCCGAGCAGATCATCCAAAATCTCTTCAACGTGGTCATCTGGTGGGGCATCGTCACCGTCACCTGCGTGCTCACCACCCGCATCATCCATGGCCTGCGCCGCGAGGTGCGCGAGGCCCTCGCCCTGGGGCAGTACACGCTGGAGGCCAAGATCGGCGAAGGCGGGATGGGCGAGGTCTACCGCGCCACCCACGGCATGATGCGCCGACCCACCGCGATCAAGCTGCTCTCGCCATCGAAGGCCGGCGCCGACAACCTCAAGCGCTTCGAGCAGGAGGCGCGGCTGACAGCCCGGCTCACCCACCCGAACACGGTGACGATCTACGACTACGGGCGAACGCCCGACGGGCTGTTTTACTACGCGATGGAGTTGCTGGACGGCGCCGACCTGGAGGCTATCGTGGGCGTGGCCGGGCCCTTGACCGTGCCCCGAACCCTCAAGGTGTTGGCCGAGGTCGCTGAGGCCCTCGAAGAGGCGCATGACATCGGCCTCATTCACCGCGACATCAAGCCGGGCAACGTCATGCTCTGTGCCTACGGCGGTCGGGCCGACGTGGCCAAGCTGGTCGACTTCGGCCTCGTGAAGGAGCTCGAACATACGGACGGGGCGCAGATCACCCGTCAGGACAGCGTGGTCGGCACCCCGCAATATCTGGCGCCCGAAGGCATCACCGCCCCCGACACGGTCGATGCGCGCAGCGACATCTACGCCCTCGGCGCGGTGGGCTACTTCTTGTTGACGGGGACCCATGTCTTCGAAGGGCGAACGCTCGTGGAAGTGCTCGGCCATCACCTGCACACCCCGCCTATGCCGCTCACACAACGGCTCGGCAAGCCCCTGCCCGACGACATCCAGGCGCTCTTGCTGGCCTGCCTGAGCAAGTCACCCGAGGATCGCCCCCAGTCCGCCGCAGACTGCGCCGCGCGACTCAAGGCGTGCGCAGGCTACGGCGAATGGAGCCAAGACGCCGCTCGAGCATGGTGGTCGATCCACGCCGAAGCCCTGACGTCGGATGAGATGGTGCTCGATTCTGACGCCTCGGCCCGAACCATGGCCATCGACCGCCGGCACCGCGCGAGAGCCTCGTCTGGACCGCGGGGCTGAGCGGGGCGACCATGCCGGATCCACGCTCCGCCATCTTCCTGCGCCGCGGGCGCGCTGCTCAACACCCGGCGGCCGACGCGCTGCTGACGCAGTATTTCAAGACGGCGACCGACATTCTGCGGCTGGCCGTGGTGATGAGCGAAGGCGACGTGAGCCTCGCCGAGGTGGTCAAGTTCCGGTTGGTCACCCGCGCCGAGCGCCGGCTGCTGCTGGCTCTGCTCAACCGCTGTCGGTCGCCCATCGAAGACATGTTTCGCTACCCGAAGCGGTGGATTCGGCTGGGCGAGCGGCTGCATCCGGGCGAGTACGCGAAACGATTCCCCCATGCCTTCAAGGCGTTCAAAGCGGTGCGCGCCGGCGACCGACCCGAGACGTTCAACAGCCGCGTCGAGGCAGCGTTCGAGGCCGGCAAGCTGGACGAGGCGCTTGAGATCCTCACCGCGCGCCCCGGCGAGTTGGCCCGGCGCATGGACCATCTGCTGCGCACCCACCCGCGACCGAGCGCGGTCATCGCGGCCTTCGTCGGCGGCACGGCGCGCATGGCCACCCCGCTGCTGCTGCAGGTGATGGCCCACTTCCGCGCCCGTCATCAGGGCATGCCCAAGCTGCGCGCGTTCTTCCCCAAGGGCGAGTCGGCGCGCATGAAGCCGCTGCCGTTCACCCTGCCCGACCTGCCAGACGGCGCAGCCCAGGCGGTAGAGCAGGCCTGCAAGGCGGCGCTGATCGAGCGATTCTCCGCCCTGCCCGCGCTGGGCAAGGTCTACGTCGATCCCGATCTCAACGACTGCCTGGTGCCCTTCTCGCAGCGCTCCGCCAGCCGCGCTTTGCGCACGCTCGTCCGCGGATCACGCCTGCCCCTGCCCGAAGGCACCACGATTCGGTTCTTCTTGTGGTGGAAGGAAGGCGTGGTCAACGGCCGCGCCACCGGCGACGTCGACATCGATCTGTCGGCCGTGATGTACGACCCCGACTGGGGCTACCTCGAGCACATCAGCTACACCAACCTGAAGTCGGCGAAGTACCAGTCATTCCACAGCGGCGACATCACCGAGGCCCCCGACGGCG
>JBNMOZ010000020.1:0-20812 GCA_051276005.1 Bradymonadia bacterium
CGCGCAAGACCGGGTACGATCAGGCCGCGGCCAAGTTCGCGCAATATCTCAACGTCTCGCCCGACGCCGTGCATGCTTTCGGAGGCGCGCTGCGGGTGGATGGCCTCGATGTGGCGGGCGTTGCGGCGTTGGACAGCATCGACTTCACCGTCGCCGTCTTCCATCGGACTGCCGACGGCGTTCAGGTTTTTGATCATGACCTCAAGGCGTTGCGCGCCGCGCATGCGTCTGAGTTTTCTCAGCTTCCCGCCTTGTTGCCGCGCCTGAATCGGGCGTTGGCGGTCGACCAGACGTTGGCGCTGGTCGATCGCGCTGAGGGTTTCGACTTCCAGATCGGCGAGATGCCCAACAAGGTCGCCCGTGGCGGCGCGGGCTACGCCGAGTCGACCGTGCCCATCCTGTTCGCAGGGCGCAGCGTGCGTGGATCTGCCGACGGCGTTGAGGTTGGTGATGTGTCGGGCCTGATTCAGGCTGCCTTGGCGGGGGTCGAGAGCGCGGCTTGGCGTCGTCTGAGTACGCGGCCGGCGCGGGCCTGCACCGACGCAAAGAGCTGCGCGCCGGTCCTTGAGCGCACGCTCGACCCTAAGAGCGCGGCGGACGTCCTCGTCAGCGCGAAGGCCTACGACGCCGCGCGATGGCTTGACCCGTCCGTGCCTTTGCCCGCCGGTGAAGACGCCGATCCGCCGGCACGGATGGCGGCATCGCGATACGCCTTTCAAGACGAGCCCCGCGGCTTCGCGCCCGCCGATGTCGAGGTGCCGTCAGCGGCGCACGCGGCGATGATCGCCCGGGTCGTCGACGCCGAGGTCGTCGCCTGGCGCGACTCGGTCGTCGTCGCCGTCCCGCACATCCAAGCGCTGGGCGGCCCCGCCTACTTCTCAGGCCCGCTCATGCACGCCGACGACTATGCCGCGTTGGGTCGGGGCGTCACCGCTGTCCACCGCGGTGACTTCGAGGCCGCGTACGTCGAGTTGGGCAAAGCGAAGGGGCACACGCCGGCCGCCGAGTCATGGCGCACGATGCTGCTCGCGTTCGCGGCCGCCGGCGCGACCGATGTTGACGACGATGCGCCGGAGTACCCGACCGACCTGAGGGGCTGGCCCAAGGTCATCGGGGCCGCGCTGCAGATCTCGAATGGCGATGAGGAGGCGGTGCTGCCGCCCTTGCCGAATGGGACCAGCGCTGAGCAGAAGGCGTTGTACGCGGCGTTCAAAGCGCGCGCGCCACAGACGCTGCCGTGCAGCCAGGTGGACGCGCGCTCTCAGATCGACGCCTTGCGCCAGAGTCAGGCGACGTTTGCAGCGGCGGGCTTGCCCGACTTCGCCGGCCGCTCGGCGGTGGATCGTGCATACTTGCAGGCCGATCTCGAGGCCGCGGGCGGGTCGATCCGCGAAGCCCTGGCGTTGAGCGAGGCCCCCGGCGCGGGGCCCGCCCGCACGACCATCCTGACGCGTATCTTGATGACCAGCTTCGCGCGGCCGCGGCTCGCGGCGACGATCGCGCCCGAGCTGGACGCGGCGTCCGAGGCCCAGCTGCTCTGGATCCAGGCGCAGATCGCCCAGGCGCGGGCGCAGGGCAAAGATGGCGTCTCGCGCCTGCTCACGCTCATTGACGGGGTGGCCATCTCTCGCCAGTCCGACCTGCTCATCGAGACGCTCGACTTCGCCGTCGCGGGTCAAGGTGAGACGGCGGCGGCCGTTGTCCAGGCCCTGCTGACCTCGGGTGGGCTGTCCAGCCTGCTCCAGCCCGACGCGATCCAGCAGCTGGGGCTGACCTTGTTCCTCATAGAGCGGGCGCTGCAGACCATCAAGCCCGGCGATGGCCCCGATGAGCGTGTCGCGCGGGCCATACCGCCCATCGGGCGCGCGGTGATGCACACGCTGCAGGGGTCGATCCCACAAGCCCGTCAAGCCCTCAAGGCGGCCGACGCCATGCTGCCGATGGGCGCGATCTTCGCCGCGCGTGAAGCTGCCGTCCGATCCGCCGGCGAGGATGGCGATCCAGCCATCGCCGCGTGGGGGCCGTTGACCAAGGGTCTCATCGTCTCGGGCCGCCTGGTCGCAGCCGTGATGGTTGACGATCTCGAGGACGCGCAGAATCAGGCGCTGTCGCTCATCGAGTTGATGCGGCGCTTCGCACATGCCGAGCTGAGCCGGGCGCAGATCAAGGGCTTCGAGGCCCCAGTGGAGGCGCTGTCCAAGGTGCTCATCGAGCTGGCGCGCTACGCGATGCTCTCTGAAGACGCGCGCAACTCGCCGGTCGCCACGGCACGGATCCTCGAGGCCGCGCGAGGCTTCCCGCTCGATGCGCCCGATGTCGATCCCCAGGTGCGGCCGTGGCTGCGGCTGGCCGGCATCGCGGTGCATGACGTGGCGTGGGTCCTCGCCGCCAAGCGCGATGATGACATCCTCACGCAGCCTGTCGCGGCGATGGACGCGCTGGTCAAAGACTGGACGCCCGAGTCGCGCTTGGGCAGCGCCGGCCTGTACTTGCTGCTCGCCACCCAGCATGCGCTGCCCGACCTGGGCGCCCTCATGCAAGCCGACGACATGGGCGCCGCCATGCAGACGCTGCCCCGAGTGCGCGCCGCGCTGCAGACGGTGGTCAAGGCGGTCCGTGCTCAGTATCCGGTCAGCACGACCGTGACCGCGATGCGGTCTGACAAGGCCGAGCGCGTCTTCATCGAGCACGTGCTGCATGTTCTAGAGAACCCTGCGCTCTTCAGCGGCGATGGGCTGCCCGAGGCGATGGCGACGACCAATGGGAAGCTTCGGGCGGCGGCCGGCGGGGCCCACGGCAACGTGCGCGATATCTTGCTGCTCATCGAGACCGTGCTGGCCGAATCGCAAGGGCAGTATGACGCCGCGCTGCGATGGGCGAAGACCGGCGCCGACAGCCCCACTGGCCCGGCGTTCGCCAACCTGCCGGCGCTGTGGCCGGGCATTGTGGCCGGCATCAACACGCGCACGGGCGATCGCAAAGCGGCCATCGCGGCGTTGAAGACGGCGAGCGCGGCCTGCCCGGCACTGGCGCATCGATTCACCCTGGCGACGGCGGTTCATCAGGCCGCGTCGGGCAACACGCATGGCGCCAAGAGGTCGTTCAAGGCCGCCCGGTTGCAAAGTCGCAAGGCCGGCAATGGTGGCGTCGACGCGGTGTTCAACCTCAACGTGCAAGACGATCTGCTGATCTTGCAGACGACCATCCAGACGCCCGCGCTCGGTACGCTTTTGGGCCGCTCAAACGGCAGCTTCCAGTTGGGCGCAGGCGGCACGTCGGACGCGAAGAGCAGCCGAGTGATCGGGTGGCATCTCGCCGCTCAATCCAGTCCTGCGGACGCCGCGATGGAGGCGCTCACCCTTCAAGCCTGGCTGGCGCTCAATCGCGGCGATTACGGCACCGCGGGCACGGCGCTCAGCGGCATGGTCAGCATCATGTACGGCATCGACCCGCGGCACATAGACGGCATACCGGCGACGGATCTGCCCGCGATGCCCGCCGAAGGCGCGTACTTCCCCCGCTCGGCGCGCATGGTGCTGTGGACGACGATCCTCGCCGAGCAACATGGCTTTAAGAGGCTGGCCGGCGCCCTCACGCAGGCGATCGCCAAGAAGGCCCAGGCAGATTGGGCGGACGGCCCGGGCGGTCGAATCACGGTCTGTGAAGACGAAGCGCCCGAGTCGGCGTCGCCGATCATCCAGAAGCTTCAATGCGAGGCGCCGGCCCCGCTCGTTCATTTGATGGGCGGCGAGGAAGCAGCGCGGGCCATGGAGCTCTTCGTGCGGGCCCGCGTCTCGGCCGCAGACCTGGCCGCGTCGCGTCAGGCGCTGGCCGATGCGGTGCCGACCTCCGTGCCCCGGCCGGACACGGTGGCGGCGCTTGAGGCCGTCAACGCGGGCGTCGACGCCGAGAAGACCGTGCGTCAGGCCATTGAAGCGGGCTTCGTATGCGAGCTGCTGCACATCGATCGCCCCGCCGTGCAGACCCAGCTGATCGGTGAGGCGCATGTCTGCGGGCCCCTGCCGCGTCGCATCGGGCTGGCGCAGGCCGCGATCGGCGACGGCAACGCGACGACGATCCTCGAGATGCTGCGCGACGGTCTGCGCATTGAGCATGCCATCGCGCCGAACGGCCGATTTGCCCAGGCGGCGTGGCCTCTGGCGCGCAAGACGATGGCCGCCGCGAGTGAGCGTGAGCGCCTCACGACCCGGGCGGCGACGTGGCGCGATTTGGCCCGAGAGCTCGATCGGCCCGTAGACGCTGCGTGGTTCGAGGCCTTGCGGCTTGCGGGCACGCCGATGCTCACCGCAGGTGACGCCGAGAAGGCTCTGATCGTCGCGTGGCAGTCTGGTTTGCGCGCGGGGCCGGCCCTGAAGTTCTTCAAGCAGGTCATGGCCGGCAACGCGGGCATCGCCAAAGCGGAGTTACTCAAATGAGCGATGCCCGGCCGCCCAAGCCAGTGCTCCCGGTCGACCCGTCGATGGCCGACTTTCAGCAGTACATTCGCGACTTGGAGGCGTTGCATGGCTGGGTCGACGTCGACTTGGTCCACAACGTCTTCTTGATGGTCGAAGAGGTCGGTGAGCTGGCCAAGGGCATCCGCAAGTACGAGAAGCTGTTCGGCGAGGACGCCAAGCCCGAGACTGGACCGGCGAAGGAGAACGTCGCCGAAGAGATCGTCGACGTCTTCAACTACCTGCTGGCCATCGCGAACCGGCTCGACATCGACGTCGAAGCCGCCTTCCGCGCCAAGAACGGCATCAACGTTGAGCGAGTCTGGACGTGACGCTGTGGACGTGACGCGGCGGTGGGGTCAGGTTCTTGGCCTGGCCCTGCTCGCGATGCTGATCCTGGCCAGCTACGAGGCGGCGCGCCCGCCGATCGAGTCGCTGTTTTTGGCGCTGCATGGCGCAGAGTCGCTGCCGCGCGTCTGGATGGGGGTGGCGGTCGGCGCCACGCTCACGGTGCTGGTGTACAACCGGCTGGCGACGCAGATCCCGATCCTGGGCTTGCTCTCGGCCGGCGCCGGTCTATGCGCCTTCGGGCTCATCGCGCTGCTGGCCCTTGGCGACGCGGTGCCGTTGCGGGGCTACGCGCTCTACATCTTCAAAGACATCTACATCGTCATCTTACTCGAGGCCTTCTGGAGCTATGCGAACACGATCTTCGATCGCAAATCAGCGCGCCGGGTGTATGGGGTTCTGCTGGTCGCGGGTACGAGCGGATCGCTGATTGGCGGCGAGCTGGCGGGGCGGCTCGTGCGGGCCTACGGCACCGACGCCAGCCTTTGGCTGACCGTACCGTTCCTCATCGCTGTCGCCTTCGTCGCGGCCCTCATGCAGCGCACGGCCCCCTCCGAGGCGAAGCCCCCGCCGCGCACCGACAAGCCGTCGTTTGGCGAAGGCTTCAAGGTCGTGCGTCAGAGCGACTACCTGTGGCTCATCCTGCTCTTGCTGCTCGCGGTCCAGCTCTCGATCACGCTCGTGGACTATCAGTTCAACACCCTGGTGCAGGCAGCCTATCCCGAGAAGGACGCGCGCAGCCTGTTCAAAGCCGACATGTACCAGGTGCTCAACTTGCTCGCGCTCGGCCTGCAAATTTGTGCCGGGTTCGTACTGACGCTGGGCGTCGGGCGGGTCTTCGTTGGGCTGCCGGCAGTCACCGGTGTCGTGGTCATCGCGGTCGCGATTCACCCGGTCGTGCTCATGGCAGCGGCCGCGAAGGTGGTCGCGAAGGCCTTTGACTACTCATTGTTTCGGGCCAGCAAGGAGATGCTCTACATCCCGCTGACCTACGCCGAGAAGACGCAGGGCAAGGCGATCATCGACATGCTCACGTATCGGGTCGCCAAGGGCGGCGCCGCGCTGCTGCTGCAGGCCATGATCGCGTTGGGTCTGGCGTGGATGGTGGGTTGGCTGGTGGTTGGGCTGATCGGCATTTGGGCCGGCTTGGCGGTGGCCATCGCCCGCCGCTACCGCGCCCGGATCGCAGCCGAAGAGTGAGACGGGCCTCATCGTTGCTGCTCCTGTCGTTGCTATGGGGCAGCGCGGCCGTCGCAGATCCAAGCGTTGAGCCCGCTGAGCTTCGTGGCTTGTCGGCATCTCCTGAGGCGCCGCGCTTCGCCCTCGAGCACGATTTGGACACCTGGACCACCGCTCGTTTCGCCGCCATTGCCCCCATCTTCGACCCGCCGCGTGGGGCGGGGTGGTTCGCGCAGCTCGTGCCTCAACTGGAGACGGACGGCCCGATCATTCCGTACCTGCGCTGGCGGGGTCGATTGGGCGTTGAGCTGGGCTACGACCTGCCGCTCTCGACGGGTCTTCTGATTGTCAGCGGCGGGCTCGAACACGAGAGCGACCACCGGACGGTCGGGCCCAACACGCATGTGCAGCCGCTCAAGGCGCCGGTGGCTGTCGTGCTCAACAACGTCTTGGCGCGCGTCGACTGGGTTCGGCCACTCCGCCGCGGTTCGCTTGTCAGCACGGCGATCTTTCGTGGGCATGTGTTGACCTGCACGACCACCGCTGAGGACTGCCCCGACGGCACCGCTGGCAGCCGCGGGATCGAGGCCACCGGCGAGCTGCTCTGGGTCGATCGCACTCGTATTCTCAGTAATTTCGGGTTGTTCGGCGGCCTGGCTGCGACTTGGATGGGCAAGCGCGCCAAGATCGGCGGCGAGCGACGCCTGGATCTGCGGATGGGGTTGCGTCAGTTCGGGCGCGAGAACGGGCAGTGGCAGGTGGCGATTTGGCATCGCCGCGGCAGCCCGGTGGGGGTGGAGCGGGGCATCGTGACCGACGAAACCCGCAGCGGGCTCAGCCTGGCGTTCTCTCGGTAGGCTGGTCGGTCTGTGCGTCGAGCGCTGCCTGGAAGACGCGGGTGTCTGACGCTCTGAACGTGCACAGGATGACGCGCGGATCATCGGGTCGCGTGGCGAGCCACGCGCGAACGGTACGAACTGCGATGCGCGCCGCGTGGTCGATAGGAAACTTATAGATCCCAGTGCTGATGGCAGGGAACGCGACGCTCTGCGCACCGACCTCCGCGCTCAGTCGCAGGCTTTCGCGATAGCAATTCGCCAGGAGCGCCGGCTCTCCGTTCGTTCCGCCGCGCCAGACGGGGCCGACGGTGTGGACAATCCATCTGGCCGGCAGCTTGAACCCTTCAGTCCGTTTGGCTTGGCCGGTCTTGCAGCCACTCAAAAGACGACAGGCGTGAACGAGGTCGGGACCTGCGGCACGGTGAATCGCGCCGTCGACACCGCCGCCGCCCAAGAGGGAGCTGTTTGCGGCGTTGACGATGACATCAACTGCAAGCGTCGTGATGTCGGCCTGGACGATCTCAATGGGCACGCGGCGCCCGCCAGCCCCGCAGCAACGCGCCGATCATGTGGCGTATCGTCGTGCAGAATTCGACGCGCATCATCGCGACGCCCTCGTCTTCGAGCGCCTTGGTGACCGCCGGCGTGGGGAACGCCATCTGCGCGATGCCCACGGCCATCGCCTGAATCTGCACCAGCGCACGAATGCCATCGTTGGTCGGCAGCTTGGCGACGAACTCGATCGCCATGGCCACGGGGGCCAGGTGCGAGATGAGCTGGCGCTTGAAGCTGAGCGCGTCCTCGGCTTCGACGTTCTGCTCGAGCGTGCCGTGCAGCAGGCCGATCAAGCGCACAAGCTGCTCGTGATTGCCCAGCGTATCGGCGAACGCGTCGGCGATGTCGCTGGGCGTCTGGGCGGCACGCAGCGGGGGCATGATGTCTTCGATCCACTCTTCCAGGCGGCGCAGGAACAGATCGAGGAACAGCGTCTCCTTCGTCGGGAAGTACAGGTAGGTCGTGCCCTTCGCGACGCCGGCGCGACGCGCGATCTCGGCCATGCTCACGGCGGCATACCGACGCTCACCGAAGACCTCGGCGGCGGCGTGAACGAGCGCCTGACGGCGAGCGTCTTTGGCGGCCGGTGAGCGGGCGCGGCGACCCATGCTGACTCCTTGGATGCGATGCTGAATGTACGAGAGAATATAGCACGCCTCGGCGGCGTGGCGCGGTCAGCGCTTTGTCTTCTGGCTCACGTACGGCAGTTTGCCGTCGCCGTGCAGCGCGCGGTAGGTCGCCCAGGTCGCGATGACGCGCTTGGTGTACCAGCGGGCCTCCTGGAACGGGATCGTCTCGACGAACAGGTCGAGCGGCAGGTCGCCCCGGGCCTTGAGCCACCGCCTCAACGCGCCGCCGCCAGCGTTATAGCCTGACGGAATCAACGCCCACTGCGCGCCGGTCTTCTTCTGGACGTGAGCCAGGTAGCGGCTGCCCAGCCGAATGTTCACGGCCGGGATCTTGAGCGTGCTGCGGGTGACCGCCTTCTCTTTCTTCTTCTTGTCGCGCATGCGCTTGGCGGTGGGCAAGATCAGCTGCATCAGGCCCACGGCGGACGCCCACGACTGCACGGCCGCGTTGAAGCCGCTCTCTTCGCGCATGATCGCCCGGATGAAGTGGCGGTCGACGCCGGTGTCTTTCGCCGCCTTGTTGACCAAGCCCGCGAAGGGCGTCGGGAAGGCGATGTCCCAGTGCTTGCGCAGCGGTCCGGTGGGCGGCACCTCGCGAAACTCGGTGAGCTTACGACGCAGCAAGTCGTGGCTGATGTTGTAGGCGCCCGCGCGGTCGAGCAGCCAGGCGCTCAGCCACAACAGGTCTTTGCGATCATCGTTGACGCCGGCGTCTTTGAGGGCCGGCCAGGCGAGGCTCGGCAGGCCCAAGCGCGCCAGCATCACGGCCTTCTTCCACCCGGCCTCGTTGAGGCCTGCGGGCTTCGCGAAGGTCCACGCCGGGCCCTTGGCGGCGGGCAGGCTGGTCTTCGCCGGCAGCGCCTTCGCGGCCTGCCATGCGGCGTTGGCCGTCTTGGGGTCAATCTCTTTGAGCCGGCTCAAGGCGAGCACCGCGTACCAAGTGAACCGCGCGTCTTTGAGCACCCGTGCATAGCCGGCCTTCGCCGCGCGGGTCTTGCGCGTCATCTGATCGAGGCGCGCCACCCAGTATTGTCGCCGGCCGGCGTGATGCGGCTTGAACTCTTTGGGGGGCAGCTTTGCGTCGAGCGCCAGCAGCGCCCGCGCGTCGCCATACCGCTTCTTGAGCAACGCCTGCACCGTCATGAAGAACAGCGCCTCGGTGACCATGTCGCCCTTGGGGAAGCGCGACACCATCGACAACGCCAGCTTGCGCGCGCCGGCATAATCATCTTTATCATCAAGCAGATGGCGCACGACCCAGTACGCGCCATCGTCGCCCAGGCGGTGGGTGGGGTACTGGGTGTAGAGCTGGTAGTTATAGGTGGCGGCCTGCACTTCGTGGCTCAACCGCTCTGCCGCTTTGCCCGCCATGTACAGCGCCCACGGCGCCAGATCGCTCTTCGCCGACAGGCACACCGAGGCGGCCGCTTGCAGGCGCGGCCAGGCTTGCTTCCACTTGCGCAGCTTTCGAAGCGCCTTGCCCAGCGTGTAGTCGTGGCGGCAGGCGAGCATCGGCGCGAGCTTGACGCCGGCCAGACCACTCAGCCCGGCTACGACCTGGCTGTTCTTATGTCGCTTGAGCAGCTTCTCAGCGCGCGCGACGACCTGCTCGGGCGTCCGCATGTGCCAGCGCTTCGACAGCTTCGAGTCGCTCTCGTAGAGCCGCTTGGCCAGCTTGCGGCCCTCGCTGGCCGTCCAGTCGGCGGGGTACTCCAGATCGAGCCGGCGGGCCAACTCCAACGCGGCCCGTGGGCGTTTGCGCGCCTCGTCGACGCGCGCCAAGCCCAAGAGGCCCGAGCGAATGTCGGCAGATCGGCCGCTGTCGATGAGCGCCTGGTAGGCCTTCGCCGCGGCGTCGTAGAGCTGGGCCTTTCGCAACGCCAGCGCGTATGCCCGGCGGGCGGCCCACCCGATCGCATCGGTGGAGCGAACGCGCGCGAGCACCTTGGCCGCATCGCGATAGCGCTCCAGGCCCATGAAGGCGCGGCCGCGGGTGAGAAGCACCAGATCGGCGAGCACGGGCATCGCCGAGTCGACGCCGCTGAGCGCGACCAGGGCAGCTTGGTGTTGGTTGGCCTTCTCGAGCAGCCAGCCGCGCACCAGGCTTGCGCCCGCCGAGACCCCGTTGACGGCCTTGGCGGCGGCCCCCCACTCCTGTCGCAGGATCAGCTCGCGTGCCAGTGCATCATTATTGCTGAGTCGGATGGGTGCGAGATCTGCGTCGGTGATCGGCTTGGCGTGCGCTGCGCCCGGGGTAGAGAGCGTCAACGTGCAAAGAACCAGGGTCGCCGCTGCCCACATTTGTCGCCACTGCATCAGTCTTCCCCCCGTCGCGCCACATTGGCGAACGTGATAGCACTAACAAGTCCGCTTCGCATGGAACGCTGCGGGCTGCGGGCTGTCGAACGCCACACCGACAAGGATGCGATTCGTGGATGAGAAGCGGCTGATCCGTGGCCTGAAACGCAAAGAAGAGAAGGCCTTTAGCGCCCTCGTCGTGCGCCACCAAGGGCAGATCTTCAACGTCTGCTACCGCATGCTCAACAACGCCGCCGAGGCTGAGGACATCGCGCAGGACGTCTTCGTCAAAGCGTTCATCGCCATCGAATCCTTCCGGGGTGACTCGGCGATCGGCACCTGGCTGTACCGCATCGCCGTCAACCTGTGTAAGAACCGTTTGAAGTACCTTGGAAGACGCCAATATAATTCCACGTCTGAAATTTCAGGCGTGCCCGAGAGGGCCTACTCCGAGAGCGGCACGGGCCGCACAGTCGGCGAGCCTACCGCGCGGCCCGATCAAGCGCTCGAGGGCAGCCGGGCCGAGACCCGCGTGCAGCGCGCCCTCGCCTCACTGGACGAGGCGTTTCGCGAGTTGCTCGTGTTGCGGGACATTCAGGGGTTGACCTACGCCGAGGTGGTGCACATTACCGGACTGGCCGAAGGCACCGTGAAGTCTCGCTTACATCGCGCGCGGGCGGCGCTTCGACGGGCTTATGACGCGCAGGGAGGCGGATGATGATGCAACGCAATACTGGCCCCGCCCAGCAGCAGACCCTCGAGGCGCAGCTGTGCGACTTCGTCGACGGCAGCTTGGTTGATGAGGCCGTCGTGGCTGAGTTGCAGGCCATGATCGCCGCCGATCCCGCCGTCAAGGCGATGTACGATGAAGCGCGTGACGCCCGCGCCCTGCTCAGCGGGCTCGGCGCGCGCCCCGCACCGCGGGACTTCTTGCGCAAGGTCCAGCGCAAGGTCCGTCGGCGCAGCGGTGGCCGCTACTTTCACCCAGCAAACGTGCCCGTCACCTACAAAATTTCGGTCGAGGTGTTCGTGGTGGTGGCCATCGTGGTCATGTCGGCGTGTTGGTTCTTCATGCAGGCCGCGACCCCCGTCGCGCCCGGCCGGCTCGTCGCTGAGCCGCCTATGCATGCGCCGGCCTCAGCCGATCCCGACCTGCCCTGAGCCGCCCAGAACGTCGCACACCCGCATACATCAAGCGCTTCAGAACATCATGCTCGCCGCGCAATCGTATTGGCGCGAGCCCACCAGCCCTGTACGGTCAACGCCTGGGTCGATTCGTAGACCTGAGTCGATGAACGAAACAAGCGAGCAGGAGGGCCCGTGCGCCGCAGCCTTTTCGGGAATCTCAAAGCGCTCGCCGGACTCTTGAGCCTTTGCATCGCCTCGCCTGTGTCGGCACAGACGTGCCCCGAGTCGCTCCAGGAGTGTAACAACCGGTGCATCGCGATGAGCGAGAGATGCGTCGTGGCTCAGAGCAGCAACAGGTTCCTGCTGCTCGGCGTGCTCGTGGGCGTTGGCGCGCTGGTGGGTCTGGGGTTCTACCTCAACCCCGAGGACGAGCCCAAGGCGGCCCCCAAGGCTGCTGGCAAAGCGAAGGCCACGGTCTCGCCGATCGACTTGTCGGTGCATGAGAACGGCGGCGGCCTGCTTTGGCGCGGCACGTTCTGATCAGCGCCGTCTTACCCCCCACGCCTCGATCGTCAGATTAGGAGCGTGGCTCCGGTTGCTCTGCGGCTCCGGTTGCTCTGCGGCTCCGGTTGCTGTGGCTCCGGTTGCTGCGGCTCCGGTTGCTGCGGCTCCGGTTGCTGCGGCTCCGGTTGCTGTGGCTCCAGAGAACCCAAGACCAATTGAAGGACCGATGCGGCGTAACCGCCGATCTGCGTCCCCAGTCAAGCGAAGCTGAAGGCCGATGCCCGCGCTGGCCCCAGTTCGCTCGACGACCGCGGCGTTGGTGTGCACACTCCACCCCCTGATTTCGCGCGTGTGCGGGGGAATCGAGCGCGGTGCGTCTGCGCTGTGATGCTATCTCAGCAGTCCTCTGTCGGACGTCATGAAGGGAGACTGCCGATGTTGACCGAGTTGTTTCGAAGGGCCCTGCACACCCTGGTGCTCGACGGCGGCGCCACCCCTTTCGCGGTCAGCGACGACGCGGCCCACCTGCTCAAGGCCGACGGCGCCCAGCAGATTCACGTCTTTGAGCATCACTCTGATGAGACGGTCCTGCTCGAGCGGATGAAGGTGGCTGCGAAGGCGCTCGCGCAGACCCATGGCGATCTGGTGCTCGTCGGCGGCCCCAAGAGCGCGTGGTCGCTCCTCAAGAGCGCCCGCCCCATGATCGCCCTGTTCCAATTGCATCACATCGATGAGACCGGCGCGCTGCGCCAGACCCGCCCGGGCTTTCGCAAGGCGTCTCTGACCGTCCTCAAGACGCTGCGTCCGCTGTCGGCGGCAGACGGCGCTGAGTTCTTCGCTCGGCTTGAGCTGGGCGGCGCCGAGGTCGGCGCCCAGATGGACGACCTTCACAACTTCGGAGCGTTGATGGCCGCGCGACGGCCGGTCGCGACCTGGGGGTTGGTGGGCGCGTGTGTCGCGATCTTCATCTTCCAGAGCATCTTCACCGACAGCAAACTCGTCGCGAGCTACCTGCGCATGGGCGCGTTGGAGAGCGGGGCCGTGCAGGCGGGGGAGTGGTGGCGCCTGTTCTCGGCGACGCTGCTGCACGGCAACATCGAGCATGTTGGGTTCAACATGGTGGTGCTCTGGTCGCTGGGCAGCTTCCTCGAGCGCCTCGTCGGCAGCACCCGGTTTCTCGTCTTGTATGGCGCGTCGGCGCTGGTCGGCAGCCTGGCGAGCGTCGCGTTCCTCGAACCTGGTCGGTTCTCCGTGGGCGCCTCGGGCGCACTCTGGGGCATCCTCGCGGCCGGTGGGGTGCTCGCCTTCTTGCGCCAGGGCCCGCTGCCCGACGCGCTCATCCCGCAGATGCGCCGGGCGGCGCTCATCAACCTGGGCCTCAACACGGCGGTGTCGTTCATGCCGAACATCGACATGGCGGCCCACTTTGGTGGCGGCCTGGCCGGCGCGTTGCTGACGTGGACAGGGGTGCTGACGCTGGGCTTGGTGAGGGGTGAGACGAGCGCGCGCGTGGCGCCCGCTCCGCGCTGGTTGTCGGGGGTCGCGGTCGCGCTGACGCTCGCGCTGGTCGGCTCGTTCGGCGCCGCGATGGCCATCGGGCAACCCTGGACGCTCAACCAGCCGGCGACCTTCGCCCGGGTCGACCTGCCCGACATCAACACCTCGATCGAAGCGCCAACGAACCTCGCGCGGCGCACCGCGACCTCCGCAGATGGGACGAAGGTGATCGTCTTCGGTGACGCCCGCCGCGACGGCGCTGCGATCGATGTGTTGGCCTTGGAGCTGCCTACGGCGGTTGACCGAGCGCAAACGGTGGAGGAATTGAAGGGCGTGATTCGCAACTCGCCGCCGATGGCCCAGGCCAAGCTGATCGGTCAGCCCACCCTGGTCGAGCAGGGCGAGTCATGGGTCATCGTTGGCAAGTACAGCCTCGCCAACGGTGCGCTGTACGGGCGGGCTTTCCGCGTCGATGGCGCTCGGCTGTGGCGCGTCGACATCGGATACCAGAGCGGTGATACGCGCTGGGCGAAGGTGGCGCAGAAGATGGCGCTCTCGGTGCGATCGCTGAAGTAGCGCTGCTGATTGTGTGCGCCACGACGGCGTGTCATCCGCCGACCTTGCTGGTGCATCTCCAACATCTCTGCTATCTCCGCGCCCGATTCCTTTTCTACGGAGCGGACATGGCCCGGTTTATCGCTTGCATCCTCACCTTGAGTGTCCTCGTCGCGTGTGACGACGGCAGCGCCGATATGGAGCCGCCGGTCGGTCCCATCATCATCGCCGACCAGGGCGTCACGCCCGACATGGCCACCGTTGGCGACATGACCGTCACTGACGGCGCGCCCGATCCGGGCGACGCGATGACCCCCGACATGGGTGCGCCGCTCGTCGAGGGTCCGCCTGGGTCTGCCTGCAACTGCGACGATAACTGCGCCGCGGTCGACGGCCAGGCCGGCATCTGCGTGGTGGGCGTCTGCATGGTCGAGCCCTCCGAGGCCTGCAGCGGCGGCGAAGTGAACGGCTGCCCCACGGGCTTTCAGTGCTGGAGCATGGAGGGCGGCACCGGGCCGTTCTGCTGGGCCGATTGCGACGCGATCGACGACTGCGCGGGCGCCTGCGACGGCGACGGATCCTGCGCCCCCGCCGAGGGCAGCGCCTGCGACGCGGCGTGCAGCACCCATTGTGGCGGCAGCGCACCCACCGGCGACATCGGCGGCGCCTGTGACGACGACGGCGACTGCGGCGGCGCGACCTGCTACGGCGCCGAGGGCTGGGTCAACGGCTACTGCCTCAACTTCGAATGCGGCGACGAAGGCTCAGCGTGCGGCAACGGCGGCGTCTGCGTCTCGGGCATCTCTGAGAACGGCAACGTGTGCATGGGCGCCTGTGAAGGCGCCGACGACTGCCGCCCCGGCTACCAGTGCCGACCGGGCGACGATGGCAGCTTCTGCTTCGCCGGCTGTGCCGACGACGACGCGTGCCCGGACGGCTTCGTCTGCGGCGCCGATGAGGTCTGCGTGGTCGACTTGCGCTGTGGCCCGGCGCGGCCTGAGAGCGGCGAGTGCCCGGCTGGTGAGATCTGCACCGCGGGCGCCTGCGCGGCGTTTGAGTGCATCGCCGACGGCATGCTCGAGCCCAACGAAGACCAGGCGTCTGCGGCCGCCGTCGACGCCCCGGTCGAAGGCCTGCAAATCTGCGCCGGCGACCATGACTGGTTCCACTTCACCCCCAGCGAGGCGGGCATGGTCCACACGATCGGTCACACCGCTGAGTACGCATCGGGCAACCTCGACATCACCTTGGTGACCGGCGAGGGCGACGTGCGCGAGCAGGCCTGGTTGCTGCCCGACGGCTACCACCCTGAGAACGAACGCGGCCCCATGAACCTCGAAGCCTTTAGCCTGGTGGGCCACCCCGACGCGGCGCAGTTCTCGGCCCATGTGTTCGGCAGCGGCGCGGCGGTGAACAACTACGACCTGCGCGTCGAGCAGACCCCGTATGTCGATGGCCCCGACTGCGAAGGCGCCGGCTACACGAAGGCGCAGTGCCAGGGCATCACCGCCGAAGGCCGGCTCGACGTGAGCCAGTACATCGTCTTCCCCGCGGGCCACGCGGCCGATCCCTACATCGGCAATGGCGTGTTCTTCGACAGCGGCCTGAGCAACAGCAACACGCCCGGCTACGTGCCCAGCTCGGCCCGCTGGGCCCGTCGCGAGTTGACCATGGCCATCCGCCACGCCATTCATGTGGTGCAGCAGGCCTACCCGGGCACCACCCCGCTGGGCATCGGCGAGATCTCGATGATCGACGGCACGACCCCCGCTGGCCACCCGAACGGCACCCACTTCTATGGCGCCAACGTCGACCTCGCCTACTACATCCGCGAAGACGCGCAGCGGCAGTGGGGCAACATCACGTACCGCCCCATCTGCAGCGATCAGCCGAACCTGCGTGACTGGAGCGACGTCGACACGGACGGCTCCACCGGCAACTACGGCGAGTGCGTGCCTGGATCAGAAGACACCCACATCGTCGACATCCCGCGCACCGCGCTGCTGTTCGCCACGATGTGTGAGACAGGCCGCGTGCGGGTCTTCGGGGTGGATACGTCGATCGCGGCGCAGCTGAAGACGGAGTACCGGCGCCTGCGCGACGAAGAGATCATCAGCGAGAAGGCCTACAACGCCTGCATGCGGGCCCAGGCCAGCGCCGATGATGATGGCAGCTGGGTCTGGCACTTCAACCACAGCCACGTGTCGTTCTGCGCGCAGGATTGCCCGGGGCAGAAGGCTGACCTCACCGAGACGCTGCGGCCCCGCTTCGATGCGGTGCGTGGTGTGTCGATGCCGGCGAACGAGAATGTTGGGCATCACCTGCATCAGACCCCGGTGGTGTTCCCGCGTGAGGTCGAGGCGCGCTGATCGGGGCCCGCTGGGGGCTACCGGATTCGTCGCTCGATAGGTGACGTGAGCGCGTGTTCGGTGTGTATGCCCTCGACCATCAATCCTCTTTCTCGTCAAGGAGCCTGGGTTGCGTCGCGACGTAGGCTTGCGCGGGATGGTTCCGGTTCTCCGGGAATCGGAACCGAAGCCTGCCGGTCTTGAGCATCGCTCGAAGGTGTCGTGCGAGCGCTTCTGGGTTGCGATGCAAGATGTTCGCGAGCGTGACGGTGTCCCGGGGCGCTGTCTGGCAGAGACGTTCGATCAGTCGCCTCAACTTTCGCTCACCTGGTCTCTTCCCCAAGGCCTGAATCTCAGCCTCGAGCGCCGCCGGGACAGCATGCGCTGCATCCAAGGCATGCGCTTGGCTCTGAACCAGGTCCTGACTTTGAGCGTCGAGGTCCTGACTTTGAGCGTCGAGGTCCTGACTTTGATTTTCCAGCAGCGTCGCCGATGCATCCGCTGCCGAGTGCACCGTATAGTAGCTGGCCGACCCTGCCGCATGCTGATCAAGCAGGTCACGATCACGCAGCGCGCCTGGCAGCTTGCTGGAGCGCAAGGTGTCGAGCCCAGTGATCGCCCGCAGCCGCGCGTTGTCGATACGCCCGCGTTGATGCGCTTCGAGCAGAGCCTTGAACTCAATGGGGGCCAGCTCGTGCGTGCCCAGGCTCTCGATGAACGCGCGGTCCGTCTTTGAGATCGTCATCGTGTTGCGCAGCGTCACCCGGTCCATGCTCGCCCCCTCCTCGACCTCGGGGGGTGGCAAGAGCTTCGATTGCATCTCCCAGAACATGCGCGCAATGCCCTCGCCCTGATCGCGCATAAAACCCAGGTCGACCAGGGTGCGCACCAGCCGTGGACTCCGGCTGATGTGCACCCGCTTCATCTCCAGCAGATCTTCAAGGCTGACGTCTGGCAACAGGCCGCCGGGGCTGGTCACCTCAAGCCGATCGTCGAACAGCCAAACCTCGACGCCGCGTCCATGCGCCGCGTAGTCGCGATGCGCCACCGCGTTGAGGATCGCCTCTCTTCATGAAAATTTGGGGTACCCCGACGTTTGGCGAAAGAGGCCGCCGGCCGTCAGGCGCGAGGGCCGGCGCAACAATCGACCGATGATCGTGTAGGTCTCGTCGAGCACGCGGGGCAGGGCGCCCTCAACCCGCGGCAACTCCTCGGCGTTATGCTCCAGGCCCGTACGCCGCTCGGTGCCCACCACGCGGAAGATGCGAATGCCGGCGTTGGGGGGCTCGGACGCGACGCGACGTCCCAGGACGGCTCGCGAGACAGTGCACGGATGAACTCTGCTCGCATGAGGCCGATACGTCCCAAGTTGCTGCTGATCTGCGTGTTACCAAGCGCCCTCATCGAGGTCGCTACACGCAACCTGATCGATGCCCATCGCGCAGCTGCCGGAGCACCGCGTTGATGGCCATCCGCGAGCCGCCGCAGCTGCGCACCGCCGGATGGACATCCCCATCCGGCGGTCTCCAGCGCCTCGATGAGGCCCATCTCCAGTGCGCCAACAACAATCTACAAGATGAACATCGCGGCCGCGCCAGAGGCCGACGCGTCTGAGATGGGCCTCAGCGTTGGTGGGCGTGTGCGACGTTGACGACGATGGCCCGATCAACCAGGCGATGCCCGGTGGTCGCCGTGATCTTCAGCGCTGCGGTCGCGATCCGATCGATGTCGCGCAGGCGCTCGCCGCTGGCTTCGTGCAGCACGACCATCGCGTTCGAGGTGAACGCTTCGCGCTCGCATCCGGCCAGCCTCAGTCGATGCCCGACGTATGCCACCGTGTCTTTTGGCTGGGGCTCGCTGAGCCGAAGCCGGGTGCGAACTCGGCTCCACAGCGAGCGATTGCGCCGCAGCAGCATGCGATCCCACAGCTCGGGCAACCCCTTGAGGATCAACGTCATCAGCGGCCGCGAGTCCCACTCGTAGTTCGCCAAAATGTGCAGGTGATCGAGCACGTCCTGGTGCACCTGCTCGCAGCGACGAAACCTACGAGGTCGTAGCCGGTGATCTCGCGAGAGACGTCGCGGTTGCGATCACTTCGAATTCTCCGGAAAATTCCGGAGAGTTGCCTGCTCGATCCATTCGCGGCTGCCGTGAACGTTCTTCAGGTGCTCGCTGATCGTCCGAACGTCGAGCCCTAACAGATCGGCCATCTGGCGTTGCGACAGCGAGAACGTCGCACTTGCTCAGTACACCTCGACCCCTATCCCACCGCCCTGCCCGGGTGCAATCTGCGTGCAATACGAGCGGTTGCCGGGTACACAGCGGGCAGATCCGTTGAAAGGACCCACCCATGCGCATTGATATCACTCTGTTTGCCGCCGCTCTGCTCACCTTCTCGGTGGGCTGCGGACCCAAGGACGCCGACCCCGCCGCAGCCCCTGGCTCGACGGCCAAGGCGCCCACCAGCACCGCAGCGGGCAGCACCGCGCCGGCCAGCACGGCGGCCAAGTCTGACGCCCCCAAGTCGGCTGCGCCCGCGTCCGCTGCGGCGGCCCCCGGCGCCAAGGTCGAGCCCGGCGCGGTCCCGCAATACGCCGGCTCGCACATTCTGGTGGCCTACGCCGGCGCCCAGCGCGCCAAGCCCATGATCAAGCGCACCAAGGACGCAGCGCTCGCCAAGGCCAAGGCGCTCGTCAAGACCGCGCGCGGCGGCGCCGACTTCACCAAGCTCGCCGCTGACAACTCCGACGGCCCGTCCGCCAAGCGCGGCGGCAGCCTGGGCACCTGGAAGAAGGGCCGCATGGTCCCCGCGTTCGACACGGCCGTCGCTGCCATGAAGATCGGCGACATCTCTGAGCCCGTCGAGACCCCGTTCGGCTTTCACGTGATCAAGCGCAACGTGCTGCCCGAGATGCGCGCTGGCGCCCATATTCTCATCGCCTTCAAGGGCGCCATGCGCGCCAAGCCGACCATCACCCGCAGCAAGGATGAGGCGCTCGCGAAGGCGAAAGAGGTCATGGCCAAGGCCCGCGCCACCCCGGCCGACTTCGGCAAGCTCGCCGGTGAGAACTCCGACGGCCCGTCCGCGAAGCGCGGCGGCAGCTTGGGCACCTGGCCCAAGGGCAAGATGGTCCCTGAGTTCGACAAGGCCATCGACACCATGAAGGTGGGCGACATCTCAGAGCCCGTCGAGACCGGCTTCGGGTTCCACGTGATTCAGCGCCTCGAAGCGAAGTAGGCCAATATCGCGTCCGCTACCACGGCAGCGGATGCGTCCCCACCCGTGATTGCGCTGTCTTCGGCAGCCGCCCGCGCGCCCGCTCAATCAGCAGGGCATCGCCCGTCGCCGTTTGGGTGAGGGTGATCGAGAGCGCCCAGTCCTTCTTCCACGACGTGTGTTTGAGCCCCGGCTCGGGATCGTCGCTGGGGTGAATCAGGCTGCGCTCGCCGTCGGACTGCGCGGTGATCGTGGGCAGGCAGCGCGGGGTGCCCTGCGCCATGCCGCAGAAAGTCCGCGTCTCTTCAATCTCGTACTCTTCTTCGTTCATGCCCATGTCGGTGTCGCTGCGTTGCGTGCGGGTGTGCAGCGCGATGGTGTTGCCGGTTGTGTACAGCCGCATCAACTCGTACTCCACCGAGATGCCGCCAGCGCCGGGATCCCACTGCGCGTAGATGCGTTGGCAGGCGTACAGCTGGCCCGTCGGCATTTGCATGATCAGGTGCACCGCGCGCTCGCCGCCCAGCGCCCCGTGCTCGTAGAGGAAGGCCGAGGCGGCACCGAGTTTGGCCGACGCGCCGTCCTTGGACGTCGTCCTCTTGCAGGTCGGCGTCTCGCCCTTTTGAAGGTTGATGTCGACCGATTTGCAGAAGGCCTTGAGGCTCTTGATGGGCTTGAGCGGCTGGGCCACCAGCAGGCTGGTGGCCGCGTTGCCCTTCGCCAGGCTCGTCTTGGGGGGCGCGGCATGTGCCGCTGCGGCCAGGCTCAAACAGAGGAGGGCGATAGACCGGCCAGCCACGCGAGCCGGGCAGCTTAGCGGAAGTCGGCCTCGATGGCGTACTCGCAGGTGATCTCGCCCAACATCAAGGTGAACGTGCCCGTGATGCCGTCGTTGGTGACGTTCAGCTGTCCGGTCAGGCCGCTCTCCGGGCAGTCCAGGGTCCCGCTGCAGGCCGCGAGATCAAACACGGGCTCGCAGTCGTCGTCGCCGTCGCCGCCCTCGCCGCCCTCGCCGTCGTCGTTGTTGACATCGTCGACGCCGAGCTCAGGGCACTCTGCGGCTGAACTTTCCAGTCTGGTGATCGACGTGAAGAGGACTTCGGTGTCGTCGGTGACCATCGCGCATGCTGGGCCGGCCCCATCCTGGCCGCCTGCGCCGCCCTCTGCCGCGCCGCCGCCTGCGCCGCCCTCTGCCGCGCCGCCGCCTGCGCCGCCCTCTGCCGCGCCGCCGCCTGCGCCGCCCTCTGCCGCGCCGCCGCCT
>JBNMOZ010000021.1:0-20644 GCA_051276005.1 Bradymonadia bacterium
AAGGCCGAGCCCAGGAAGGCGTGTCCACAGTCCCAGAGCGTCCCATCGAGCGGCACGCGGATGTGCCCGTCGAAGTTGAGGTCGATGGAGTAGGCCCCGCTGGTGGTGACCGCCCGTCGACCCAGCACGCATTGCTGCATCAGGTATTGGCTGGCGATCGACTCGGGATAGAGCACCGAGAACCGCAGCACCGACTGCTCGCTCACGGTCGCGCGGGCGCCCACGACGCTCACATCGATCTGCGCGCCGGGCATGATGTTGGCGCCGTCGTCGATGGTGCTGAAGAGGATCCGCGCGAAGGCGCCGACGGTGACGCCTTTGCCCAGCGTGCTGCCCTCGATGACCGCGGTGGGGTGGATGTCACAGCCCTTGCCGATCACGTTGAGCTTGCCGAGCACCTTCCATTTGTTGATCGACAGGGCCCGCAGCACGGCCCACAAGCCGGTCAGCACGAACTTCCATGTGGGCGTGTTGCGCAGCTCGATGCCGCCCGCGAACTGATTCGCCCACAGGATGTGCACCCAATGGTGCAGCTCGAACACCGGGTGGCGCGCCATGCTCAACTCGACCATTTCGGCGTCGAGATCGTGGCTCGGCGGCGGCAGATCGAAGGGGGCCTCCTCGATGTCGAAGACGACCTCTTCGGCCGGCTCGTCGCCACCGCTGACGAAGCGCAGGGTGTCGAAGCGCTGTCCGGCATCGACGGGGGTCACGTTGGGCTGCACGTGCAAGAAGTTGGTCGAGAAGCGAGACGGCGCGACCACGATGACCGCGTTCTTGCCGCCCGCTTCACGCGCCAACGCCTGCAACACGCCCGCCGTGCAGAAGAGCGCGTCCGAGATCACGAGGCAGGGGGGCCGCAACGTGTCGATGACCGTGAAGTCGGCCAGCGCCTCGGCGCGCCAATCCGACAGAGGCCGATTGAGGATCAACGCGTCGCTGGGCGGGTCGTTGAATGGGGCGATCAGACGGTCGCTGGGCTCGATGTAGACGTTCATTGCGCTGACGCTATCAAAACACGCCTCCGGTGCTGAGCATGAATCGCTTCGGCGACTCAGATTGCTTCGAGAATGGCGTTTGATCGCGCTCGTCGCTGCTGATGATGCGCGAGCGGATGTAGCCCAAGGTGCCGATGAAGGTGCCCACGACGGCGCCGACCAGAACGTCAGAGAGGTGGTGGCGCCCATCATCGAGGCGCGAGTTGGCGACGAGGCCTGCGCTGGTGATCAGCACCGTGGCGCCGCCCCAGAGCAGCGCCGCGGTGCCCAGGCTGCGGCCGTCATCGAGGGCGAAGTCGGCGAGCTGCAGGGACAGAAAGGTCGCGCTCGCGAAGCTCATCGAGGAGTGCCCCGACCAGAAGCTCTTGCGACCATCGTTGAGCAGGTCGTCATCGAGCCCGCGCTTGAGCCGGTCGGCGTAGTCTGGCCGCTCCCGACTGATGGCAACCTTCGAGACTTCGGTCAGCAGCATGGTCGCGACGAGCGTACCGGCGTAGCTGAGCGCCATGTTGCTGGGCGGCACGTCGCCCCCGTCCAGCGCGCTCAAACCGCCGATGACCCCCGCGCCGCTGACGATGAGCCCGGCCCCGACCGCCCAGGTCGGTACCCTCTCCGCTTCGAGGAAGGGCAGCTCGGCCGACCGATCGATGAGCGGGGTCTTGTGCGTCCGCAGGTAGCGCATACCGATCCAGCCAAAGGTGGCCCCCACGGTGGCGCTGTAGTCGATGGGATGGGAGAGGAAGTGATCTCCGAGGCCAGCGTGGGCTGGACGGGCGAGGCCGACGAACGCGAGCACCACAGCAAACGCCCTGGCCGCCCTCACGGGACGACGAACTCGTATCGCTCCAGGTGGAACTCGGGCCGCGGCTCGATGACGATATGCTTGCCGGTACGCGCAGAGAGCTCGGCAACCATGGTGCTCTCCGAGGTCGTGAGCACGTCAGCGACGCGGGGGTGCACCGCCAGCGTGAGCGCGCTGCCGTGCATGCCGTCGGCCTCACGCACCAGCTCGCGATACGCCTCGTACGCGATGGTCACGCGCCCCTTGAGCATGCCCGAGCCTTCGCAATAAAAGCAGGGCTCCGACGTGGAGCGCAGCAGCGACTCGCGCACCCGCTTGCGGGTCATCTCGACGAGCCCCAGCTCGCTGATCTTTTGGATGTTCGTCTTGGCTCGATCGGTCGCAAGCGCGTCCGCGAGGGTGTTGTAGACCCGGTCGCGGTTGTGCTCCTTCTCCATGTCGATGAAGTCGATGATGATGATGCCGCCGATGTTGCGCAGGCGCAGCTGGGCGACGATCTCGTCGATGGCTTCGACGTTGGTCTTGGTGATCGTCTCTTCGAGGTTGCGCTTGCCGACGTAGCGCCCGGTGTTGACGTCTACGGCGGTCAGCGCCTCGGTCTGATCGATGATCAGGTAGCCGCCGCTCTTGAGCCACACCTTGCGACCCAGCGCGCGGTTGATCTCGAGCTCGACGCCGTACGTGTCGAAGATCGCGTCGCTGCTCTTGTGGTGCTGCACGCGATCGACATAACGGGGCATGAAGCGGCGCATGAAGCGCGCGAGGCGATCGTGCTCGTTCTCATCGTCGACGATGATCTTCTCAAGATCGGGCGTGACCAAGTCTCGGACCGAGCGCAGCACCAGATCGAGGTCTTCGTAGAGCGTCGCGGGCGCGGGGCCGGCCTCCATGCGAGTGAGGATGTCGTTCCAAACCTGGCGCAAGAAGTCGAGGTCGGCCTGCAGCTCGTCGGGCGTGCGTGCCTCGGCCGCGGTGCGCGCGACGAAGCCCCCGCCATGCGGCACGAGCGTCTCGAGGATCTCGCGCAGCCGACGGCGCTCTTCGTCGTCGGTGATGCGCCGGCTGATGCCGATGTGCTCGACGGTCGGCATGAAGACCAGGTGGCGGCCGGCGACGCTGATATGGGTGGTGACCCGGGCGCCTTTGGTGCCGATAGGCTCCTTGGCCACCTGCACCATGATCTCCTGCCCCTCTTGCAAGAGGCTCTGGATCGGCCGCCCCGAGAGGTCGGTTCGGGTCTCGGAGACCGTCGACGTGCTGCTCGCGTAGCGCTTGGGCTCGATGACGTCGGCGACGTATAAGAACGCGGCGCGCTCGAGGCCGATGTCGACGAAAGCCGCCTGCATTCCGGGCAGTACACGGATCACACGGCCCTTATAGATGTTGCCCACGAGGCTCGCGTCGGCGCGGCGCTCGACGTAGATCTCGGCGACGCGGCCATCTTGCAACAGGGCGACGCGGACTTCGTGCGGAGAGCAATTGAGGACGAGGGCGTTGGGCATAGCGCGCATGGTGACGTATCATGCGCGCCCTGCCAACCTTGAGCAGCCAACCTTGGAGTCGTCTTGGTGGATCTCCTCGCGGCAATGCAGGCCGCCGACGTAGAGCAAGTGGTCGCGGTCAACGATCCGTCGACCGGGCTGCTCGGTTTCATCGTGCTGCACGACACCGGCCGCGGGCCGGGCATCGGCGGCTGCCGGTTGCACACCTATGCCGACGCCGCGGCCGCCCTCGCCGACGGCGTCGCGCTGGCCCAGGCCATGACCCGCAAGTGTGCGCTGGCGGGGCTCAACGCGGGCGGCGCCAAGGGGGTCTTCATCGACCATCCGGGCATCACCGACCGCAAAGCCATGCTGCGCGCGCTCGGCCGCTTCGTCGAAGGGCTCGCCGGGCGGTTCTACACGTCGGGCGATCTGGGCGTGGGCCCCGAAGACATCGCCGTCATCCGGCAGACCAGCCGCTACGTCGCCGTGCCCGACGCCAAGGCCCTCGACCTGGCGGGCGCCACCGCTGAAGGCGTGCTCGCGGGCATGCGGGCGGGCTTGGAGTCACGCGGCCTCTCGCCCGAGCTCAAGGGCGTGCGGGTCGCCGTGCAGGGGCTGGGCACCATGGGGTGGCGCGTCGCTGAACGGCTCACCGAGGCCGGCGCGCGGGTCATCGCCTGCGACATCGACGACGCCCGGGCCCAAGCCGCCAAGGAAGCCCTCGGCGTTCGGCTCTGTGCCCCTGATGAGATCTACAGCCGCGAGGTCACCGTCTTCTCACCCTGCGCGATCAGCCGGGTGCTCGGCGCCGAGACGATCCCGCAGATCAAGGCCCAGCTTGTTGCCGGCACCGCGAACAATCAGCTCGCAGACGCCGGCGCCGACGCGCTGCTGGCCGAGCATGACATCGCCTACGCGCCCGACTACGCCATCAACGCGGGCGCCGTGATCCTCAGCGCGACGCACTTCTTGGAGCGCATCTCGGACGGCCCCGCCGCCGTCTCCCGCGCAGCCGCGCGCATCGGCGACACCGTGCGCCGTGTCTTTGACGAGGCCCAGCGCAGCGGAGAGCCCACCGGCGTCGTGGCCGATCGGCTGGCGGAAGCCGCGCTGGTCCGCCCCCGCGGCACCGAGAAGATGTGGTGGCCGGTTCGTTGAGCGTGGCGCTGATCCGCACCTCGGCCCCACCCGCGCCGCTGGTCGGGCTCAAGGCACGAGCCCACTTCGAGACCACCGCCGATCTCATCGCCGCCCTCGCGCGTCTCGATCACCTGACCCCGCGTCGCGCGCTGCTCGCCGTCGACTATCGCCCCGACACGCTCACCACAGACGCCGTCGCTGCCCACCGCCACTTCGCCGCGCGCCACCCCGATTGGAGCACCTACGTCCCGCTCTGCGCCCCCGGATGCGACGCGATGATTCAGGCCGTCGCCACGCCGCAGGACTGCGCGGGGTGCCTGTTCTACGAAGCCGGCCGCTGTCAGGGCATGGGCCGGGCGGCCTCGGATTGGGGTCATGGCGCCGGGCCACCCGCCTTGCAGCCCGTCGATCGGCCTGTGCTCGACTACCGCCGCGCAGACTTCGCCGCCGACACGCCCATCGCCTATTGGATGCCCACCCACGCGCAAATTGCGGCCATCGCGGCTCAGATCGACGGACCCGTGTGGGATGTGGGTGGGGCCAACGGGTTCTTCGCCGCGTTGCTGGCCGCCGAAGGGCTCGACGTGACGATCATCGATCCGGTCGACGCGTACCCGACCCCCCACCCGTCAACCGCGCACCGGACGCAGCGGATCGTCGCCGACGTGCGAGACGTGACGGGCCCCTCCCCCGCTGCAATCTTCATCTCATGGCCGCCCCCCGGCGAGCGGTTCGCCGACGTCATCGCGACCCACGCCCCCGCGGTCGTCGCCTATGCGACCGACGTCGAAGGGTTCTGCGGGTGCCAGCCTGGCTACGCTGAGGTGGACGCGTTCACCGATCGCGCTGAGTGGCGGGTGCACGCGCAGATTGGACCGGGCCTGGTCGGGCCGAGTCGCGAATGGCGCGTGCGCTGTCATCATGACCTGCGGCGCGGTGGTGCCCCATTGGGCCGACTACAGCTGTGGCCGCCGACGCCAGCAGCGTCAGCGCACCCACAGGTTGCGCCCTATCCGTGGGAGCGCGAAGAGCACTGATCGGGTCAGCGATCCCGCCGGTCGCAACGAATTGGGCAGACCGGCGCGCGTCGCGCCGACCACCTGCGCCGTCAACTCGGCGCGCCGGTACACGCCGTCGGGCACGCCCATCGCGTCGCCCTTGACCCAGACGCGCTCCCCCACCCGCGCGATGATCCGATGACAGACCGCGAAGGGCCGGTCGGGCACGACGACGACGTCGCCGACGGTGACGGTGGTTGTGTTGGCGTCGAGGCTGAGGCTGTCGCCGTCGCGCAGCGCGGGCCGCATGGAGTGGCCGCGGGCGATGATCCGGACGGGGAGGCCCCGGGCCAGCGCATCCTGAGCGAGCCCCTCAGCCACACCCTCGGCCAGCCCTTCAGCGAGCCCTTCAGCGAGCCCTTCAGCCAGCCCTTCAGCGAACATCGGCTTAGTGGCGGCTGGGATCGAGGATCTGCACCAGCCCGTTGGCCGGACGCGCCAAACCCGCACGCCGGGCCGCGAACTGGCGATCAGCGAAGGTGGGCGCCGAGTCGAAGAGCGCATCGGCCTCGGGGGTTCCGGGCGCGGGCACCGGCTGGCCGGCCTCTTTGAGGCGGTGCAGATGCTCCAACGCGCTCATGGTCACGTGGGTGCGCTCGCAGACGTAGGCCGAGCGGCGATCCGCGGAGCCCGTCTCGGCGTGGCTGATGCCCGGGCAATAGCTGCATTTGCCGTGGAACGTGCAGCCGCCGCAGTCCTTGAGATAGCTGGCGCGGCGAATCTCGCGCTGCTTCTCGACCACCGCGTTCTCGTACCAAAGCTGCCGGAAGCTCTCCTCGCGCAGGCTGCCGATCTCGTCGCGCCAGTTCAGGCACGGAAACAAGCGGCCGTCCGGGCTGATATAGCCGCTGACCGTGCCCGCTGAGCAGGTGCGTCGATCGCTGGGCGCGTCGCCCATCTCATGCAGCGGGAGGGTCTCCTGCATGCGATCTTTGGCGCCCGTCATGATGGCCAACATGCGATCCGTCGGATCCAGCCCGATGCTGCACAAGCCAAAGTCGCTGTCGTCGTCAGGCACGATATGCCCGTCGATCTCCCACTTCGCGCCAATCTCTTCGGCCACCTCACCCACGCGATGCCACGATCGCTGATTGTGCAGCATGACCGGCGTCTTGAAGTTGACGCTCACGCCCCGCGCGACCAGGCGACGGGCAGCGTCGAGGCTCTTCTTATGGCTGCCGGGGATCAGCGTGACGGCCTCGTGATCTTCAGGGCCGTCGCTGTAGATCGAGATGCTGACGCGGTAGACGCCCATGTCGGCCAGCCGATCGGCCATGGCGTCGTCGATGAAGTTGCCGTGCGTGTTGATCTTGAGGTCGAAGTCGCGATCGCGCGCCGCCTGCATGATGTCGATGGCGTCGGGTCGCAAGAAAGGATCGCCGCCGCTGAACAGGATGCTCATCACCCCGGCATCGGCCAGCTCGTCGAGCACGCGCTCCGCTTCGCTCAACGTCAACTCGGGCTGGCGTCGATCGACCAGATAGCAGTGCACGCATTTGTGATCGCACCGCCAGGTGAGATCCCATTGCATACTCAGAGGGATCGCCTTCTCGAGAGCTTCGGCAAAGAAGCTGCCAAAACGTCCGCCTGCGCCGCAATCACCCATGGCCCCTCCTTTGGAAACTCAAGCGACACGCAATGCGTCGCTTCTACAATGGCGCAGGCGGTCTCGAAAGCCGCTGTGCGCGCTCGGGCATCATGACGATACAGCGTCACGCACCCCAAAAACCAAGCCACCGCGTCTGACGCGCCCAGGGGGCAAGCGCCCACCGTCGTAGACTGCACCAAGCGCGCCAGCACAGTCAGCGGCGCCTCGGCCGTGCACAGCGGCAGCTGGCGATCGGCGCTCCAGAAGGGCGTACCGGCCACCATCAGCTTCGCTCCGGCGGGCCCGTCGACGCAGCGCACGACGCACATCTCGTCGCAGAGCACCGTCTCGAAGCCCGCGTTGCGCGCCGCGGTGCTCTTGCCAGTGCCGGAGACGCCGGGCATCAACCAGGCGCCGCCATCGACCACCCCAGCGGAGGCGTGTACCACCAGCCCACGGTCAAAAAGCAGCGCCGCTTCAAGGCTGAGCTGCAAGGCCGCCTCGAAGCTGCCTTCGCTCGCGTCCATGCGCGTCCACAAGCCGCCCGCGTGCTCGCCAAAGACGAGCTCCGGCCGGCGGTAAATCTCTGACCCTGCGGGTGGAGGTGGTGTCTCGAAAGTATCGAGATGCAGCGCAAAGCGCCGATGATACGGCGCGTCGTCAAGGAATGGACCCAGGCGGTCGAGATGCGGCGCGATCCACGCCGGGCCGCGCACATCGAGCGCGATGCCCGCGATGATGACGCGTGCTTGCATCGTCGAGGACGGCCGCTACGACTGCATGCCGCAAAAGGCTGGCGGGCCCATCGCCTGGTTCAAGCAGCCTGCGCATGAGAGCGCCTGCCGCTCGAAGGCCAGCGATGTGATGAACGCCGGCTTCTCGTAGCGGCGCTTCACCTTCGGGGCTTTGGGCTGCTCGGTCTTCGTCTCAGTTTGAGTCTTGCTCATCGCAATTTCTCCTGTCCGCTTCGCTTAGAAGTGCACGATAGCGCGCAAGGGTCCGTCCTGCACTTTGTAGATGGTCACGACGTCGTCGAGGCCATCGCCGTTGAAGTCGCCCAGACCGGCCGCGCCAAGCCGAGGACGCAGGGTCTCGGTGAAGAGCACGTCGGGCAGGCGCGGCAACTGGTCGCCGCCAAAGTGGCCTGTGCCATCGTTGTAGAACGCCATGGCATCGTTCGGGCGGCCCAGGTTGTCGCGATGGGTGACGATCAGGTCGAGGCTGCCGTCGCCGTTGAGATCGCCAGCGATGTCGAAGTTGACGCCGAACTGCACCTCGGTGCGGCCCACGCAATCCACGCTCGCCAGATCCTGATCGAAGACCGCGACGCGCTTATGACCGCGGGCGCCCACCATGAAGTCGGGCGTGCCATCGCCGGTGAGGTCTTGGCCGCCCGCGAACCACGAACCGAAGCTCGTTGACGGGTCGATGCAGGGGTTGACCAGCGCGACGCGTCGAACGTTTTCGACGGGCAGCAAGGGCAGCTCGCGCGCGCCATAGAACACGTACGTCACGTCGAAGTTGCCGCCGCCGCCCAGGGCGAGGTCGTCGTTGCCGTCGCCGTCGATGTCGCCGATGCCGGCCGCGAACACGCCCGCGTGATCCTCGGGGATGGTCAACTGCGTCACACCATCGAGCGCATTGACCGCGTCGAGCGTAGCCGGCCAGTTGGCGCGACCGTGCACCACGAAGGCCGTGGTGCCGCCGCCGCCGGGCGAGCCGCCGATGAAGACGTCATTGAAGCCGTCGCCCAATCCGCCGGTGAAGTTGCCCACGCCGGTGACGAAGTTGGTCAAGCGGCCCGGCAGCGTGATGATCGCGTCGGGCGTCGCCACGTCAGCGCGCGCCCCACCGAAGTAGAGCGCGACGCGGCTGGCGTCGAAGGCGGCCGAGTACCCGAGCAGCGCGATGTCGTCGACGCCATCGCCGTTGACGTCGCCCAGGGCGCCGGCACCGGTCGCCGCGAAAGACGTACCGGGATCGAGCACCAGGTTGACCTGCTCGGCGTCGGCACCTTCGCCACCGAAGACCACCGCGGCGGCGGCCTCACCGGTCTGCTGGTTACCGAACATCAAGAAGTCGCCCAAGCCATCGCCGTCGAGATCGCCCGCGCCGATGACGAGCGAGCCCGCGTTGAAGAAGACGTCACCCGCGAACGGCGCGTCGATGTCGAAGCTGCGGGTCGAAAGACGAAGGTCGACAGCCACCGAAGTGAAGGCACCCTCAAGGTCGTTCTCGTCGACGCCGCGCACGGCGACATGGTGGACGGTGTTGAGACCAAGCATCTCTACGAGCGCGATCCGCTCATTCTCTCCGGGGTCGACCGTGGCGCCTGACGCCAGGATGAACTCAGCCGCGCGCCAATCATCTTCGGTGACGATGGGCTGGTCGGCGCGGCGGATGCGATAGCGCACCACCCGGCCGCCGTCAGCGCCGTCTTCACCCGGCGCGACGAAGTCGAGGCGCACGCGGGTGGCGCGCGGGTCGGTGATGGTCGCGGTGGGCGCGACGAGACCCGGCGCGCCGGCGTCGAGGTTGATCTGAATTGCCGCACAGCCGCGGTTGCCGGCCATGTCGGTGACGCAGACTTCAAGCGGGCCTTCGCCTGGCGGCAAGGTCACCGCACCGAAGTCGATCGCGACCGGTGAGCCGGCGTCGACCGCGTTGGGGCCCGCCACGATCGCGCCGTTGAGTGTCAGGGTGACCGTGCGCGGCGTACCGGCAGCTTCGATCACCGTAGCGCCCACGACGACCTGCTGGCCCACGGTCTCAGGATCGGCATCGTCGAGGATGACGATCGGCTCGAGGCCCGCCGGGGTGTCGACGGTGACGCTGGGCGTCGTCAGGTCGACGACGACGGTTTGCACCGGCGAGTCCGCCGACACATCAACGACGCTTACGCGCAGCGACAAGCCGTTTGCGCCCTCGGGCAGGATCACGTCGGCGAAGCTCAAGTTGCCGCCACCGACGTTCTCGCTCGCGACGATCTCGCCGTCTACCAAGAGATCAGCCGTACCGCCACCGCAGCCTGGCTCAACGCTGCCCGTGATGGTGATCTGGATCGTATCGTCGATGACCACCCCGTCGGCCGAACCGATCGAGGCGGGGTTCGACGCGAAGCCAGTGATCAGGCTGGCGCAAGCGTCGATGGCGACCGATACGTTGACCGCGTCGCTCTGGCCGACGTTGCCGCAGGTGTCGGTGGCCGAAGCGGTCAGCGCGCTGTCGCCGCCGGGCAGGGTGACGAGGATCTGCAACGGGCCATCGCCGCCATCAGCGCCGAGGGTCGCCAGCAGGCCAGCGCCAGCGCGCACGCTGATGTCCTGACCGTTCTCGGGACCGGTGCCGCCGTCGAAGCTGACGTCGATCTGCACCTGCAGCCCATCAGCGGCTGGATCGGCGTCGTCGGCTGCTGCGAGCACCTGACCGTCTGCCAAGCCGCCGAGGGCCGGGGCCGGTGCGATGGTGTCGACGCGCACTGCGAACGTGTCCGCGTCGTCGCCGTCGAAGCCCGCCACGCTGCCGACGTTGCCGCAGGCGTCAGTGACGGTGATCGCGACCGCGTGGTCGCCTTCGCTGAGGTCGACCGGCATGAAGTCGATGAGCGCATCAACGGCGTCCATGTTTGCGGCGTCTTCGCCATCGATGGTCAGCGTCGTGGCGAGGACCTCGCCTGCATCGCCGCCCGCGTTGGCAGAGAAGCCGTACTGCATGTCGGCGAGCCCAGCGTTCGCGTCGGCTGCAGCGTTGAGGCAGCTGTCGGGCACAAGGCCCAGCAGCACAGGCTCGGGTGCACGCGCATCGACGCGCACCGCAAGCTGCAGCGCATCATCTGGGCCAGCCAGCTCATTGCCGGCCGCGTCGGCGCCGGTCGCATAGAGGGAATGCTCGCCCTCGGGCAGCGCCAGGTCGACGCTCGCGACACCGTTGTTGACGACGCCCGCGTTGACGATCTCGTCTTCGGGCAAGCGACGTACGGTCACGGCCTCACCATCGGCGATGCCATCAACGGTCACCCGCAGGGTCATCGCGTAGGCGCCATTCTCGTCGGCGTCACCGGCCTCGGCACTGTTGACGCAGCCGTCACCGTCATCCTCGACGAGCACCAGGCTCGCCACGCTGGGCGCGGTGCAATCGACGCTCAGCGCGATGGCCTCGGAGCTAAATGCGTTGGCCTCGAGCGAAACCACCGTCAGCTGATGGGCGCCGTCGGGCAGCGTCACGCGGCAGATGAGGTTCTGGGCAGCGCCGCCGCCGCCGCTCTCACAGTTGGCAACCGACACCGCCGCGCCGCCACCGGCGCAGCGCGGATCGGCCTCACCCAGGGTCGAGCAGACGATGAACTCAGTGCCATCGTCGAAGCCCGCGCCACCCGCGTTGACGTCGATCTGGCAGTCATCGAGCGCCGGGTCGACATCTTGGACAGCCCGCAGGGTGCCGCCGTCACTGGGCGTCGAGATGGCCAGCGAGCGCAGATCTTCTCCGCAGCCCGCGGTGGTGACCATGAACATGGCGTTGGTTTCGTTGCCGGCGCAGTCAACGGCGCGCACCGCGATGGTGTTCTCGCCGCCGCGCAAGCTGACCTGATCGCTGACGAACTGACCGTTGGCGTCCGCCGCACCGCAGGCCTCGACGCCGCCGTTGAGCGACCAGCAGACGGCGTCGGTGCTCGCGTCGTCGAGCGACACGGCCACCCGGGTCTGCACGCAGTCGGACAGGTCGTTGTTTGCGTCGTCGGCGAGACCCAATTCGGCGCCCGCGGCGGGCGAGACGAGGCCCAGGACGGGCGCAGTGCGATCCACGATGAAGGGGACCGGTGCCGCCGGCGCGATGCCGATCGCGCCACGATCGCTCATGCCGCGCACGGTGACAGTGAAGTTGCCCTCGCCGGTGTCCAACGCAATGCCGTAGTTGTCGTTGCCGATCGCATTGAGCGCAATCTCGAAGGACTCGTCGCCGTCGACGATGGCCACGAGCATGGCGTTGGCGGCGGTCAAGCCGGCGCCAATACCGCTCACCGAAGGCGAGGGGTCGTTGCCGTAGCAGACCGGCGCCGCCTCAGGATCAGGGGAAGCGATCGTGAAGCCGAGCACTGCCGAGTCGATGCGCACATCGATGACTGGCGTCGTCGGCGCGTTGTTGACCGCCGCCGCCGTGGCGCGGCACGTGTAATCGCCGTCGTCGAGTCGGATGTCGACCGCGATGATGACCACGCCGTCTTCGGCGTCCGATCGGGCCCGACGGGCGATGCTGTACTCGTTGAAGTCGTCGCCGCTGCCGCACTCGATGCCGATGTCGTAGTCGACGTCGGCTGGTCGAACATCGCCGATGCGCACGCTGAAGGCGGTCTGCACACCGGGCGTAGCGCCGTTGCCATCAACCAGCACCGCGTCGGCGAGCGGATCGACGATCTCGAGCAGCGGGCTGACCGCGTCGAAGCAGACGGTGTATTCGGGCGAAGCGCCGTCGGCGCCACACGCATCGGTGCCACTGACCTGAATCGTAACTGGGCAGGCGTAGTCGACGGCCACCGGGAAGCTCAGCCGGCCATCGGGGCCCACAGCCGCTTCGACGTCGTCGTCAAAGCCCGTGATGCTCACCGACTCGCCCTCGGTGACGCCCAGAGCGACGCCGCTGATGGTCCACTGCTGCTCGCCACCGTCATCGAGATCGGCGCGCAAGCGGGTGTCGTCGGCTTCGAGGTCGAGCGTGAGCTCGGGGCCGTCGCCGCCGACCTGGTAGTCGCCGGTTGCGGTGCCCGTCAACCCGCCCGCGGTGCTCGCGATGGCCGCAACCGAGTTGTCACCGGGTGAGAGGGTGATCGTCGTCGTGGCGACGCCGTCGACCACGTCGAGCGCCTCGCCCGCGTCGCCGCTGTGCTCAAAAATGACGCTGCCGCAGTTGGTGGTGGCGGTGAACTCGACCTGCACGCCGTCGGTGTCGGGATCGGCGTCTTGGGCATCCGACCAGCACCCGTCGATGGGCTCGGGGCTCAACTCGATGGCGCAGCCGTCGATGGCCACGGTCACCGCGATCTCGGTCTCGATGTCGCCCTGCACGGCGCGCAAGATGGCCTCGACGTTGGCGCCGTCTCCGATGGGGATCGTCACGCCCTCGAACGCCACCGCGCCGTCCACGGGGCTCGCCTCGCCGGCGGTCTCGCCGTTGACCGTCAGGATCACGGGCGCACCGCCCGCGGCGGTCAGACCGACGCTGATTTGCAGGTCGTCAGACAGGTCATCATCGCCCGTCTCGTCGAGGACCGCGCCGCCCATGGGCGCCACGAAGACCAGCCCGCCAGGCTCGGCGCCGTCGCAGCTGGGATCGGTCGGATCGATCGCGGCGTTGAGCACCCGGCGCGCGGTCGAGACCACGGTGCCGCTGTCGTCCTCAATCAGGCTCAGAACGAGGACGCGGTCGCCCAGCGCGAGTGGCACGGCTTCGAAGCGCAGTACGCCCTCGACGGGCACGGTCGCGCTGAGTTTGTCGGCCTCGTCGATCACCAACTCAACGCGCAGCCCGTCGAGGGGGGCACCCTGGTTCTGGATCAAGGCGTCGACGTGCACTTCAAGCAGGCCGTCCGTCGTGCGATCCAGGTCGTCGGCGCAGGTCAGCACCGCGTTGACCTCGGGTGAGGTAAACACCACCCGCACGTCGGTGGACGTGGGCAAGTTGTCGTCACAGCCTGCCAAAGAAGTCGCCGCCAGCGCTGCCGCCAGCGCAATTGCACGCTTGCTCATCATCTTCATGCTCGATCCTCCGAGGGCCCCGACCCTCAACGACCATTACGGTCGCTCCTGGCCCCGGTTCATTGCCCGCCCGGTCAAACTCGACGTCAGTCTTGCGTACGGATCATCGCGCGCGCCGTCAGCGCTGCGATGAAGGCGTCGAAATCGACCCGCGCCTGCGCGGGTTCGACATCGAATTCATCAAGGAGTGCCGCATATATCTCGTCGAGATCATGCCGCTTCTCTTTGATGCGTGCCCAAATGAACGTGCCGACGGCGTTGAGACGCTCCAGGCGATCCTGCGTCGTATCGAGCAGAATCGCTTGGCCTTCCACAAGGCGCGAGACGACGCGCGGCGCAGGCTTGACAACAGGCACAGTTCCTCCAGGACAGCGGATACCTTAATTTGGCCCCAGAGTCCCGGTCAATATCCCGAGCCATTCGAAGCCTGAGTAACTATTAATACTTTTGAGAGTTCAGCCGCCGACGATCACACCCACTCAGAACCGCGGTACATCGATCCTGAAGACATGCAGCCGATGTGCGCCACGCCCGTTCGCGACCGTGCGCAGCTCAAGGGTGCCCACGATCGCCGAGTCGCCCTGCACCACCAGCGTGTTGTAGAAGCCCAGCCCGCCGGCCGTGGCGACCGCCGTAATCTCCCAGCCGAAGGGCGCGCGGGCCGCCATCATCACGTCGTTGTCGGTCGCATCCTGGTAGACGATGACGGGCTCACCCGTGGCTGAGAGCGCCATGGATGGATCGGCGCCAACAAGCCGCCGAACGCCCCGCCCGCCTGGATCTACCAGATCAAATACACCGGCGCCGTCGAGGCCCCCGCCGCCCAACCCCCCACCGTCCAAGGCCGCCGACCACAGCACCAGCGCATCGGTGGTGGCGTCGAGCAGGGCCACATGCAGCGCGTCTCGCCCCACGACGAGGGCGCAGAACCCGCCCAGATCATGCGTCTCGAACCGATCGTAGCGTCCGCCCGGATCGGCCGGCCAATCGGCGGCGCGCAGACCCTCGATCGGCTGCACGGCGAAGCCACCCGGCCCGCCTACGGCCAACAGCGGGCGGCGCGCCTCGCCATCGTAGAACGCCGCGTACACGCGGCCGTCAGGGCCGATCTGCATGCAGGGACGCAGCCCGAAGACCGCCGGCGTGATGCCAGGGGGCGGGGCCTCGACCGGCGCGGCGCGGGTTGCGATGGTCTGCACGTCGAAGTCGGCCGCGGCCATGGGCTCGGTCGATCGGGCGACGGCATAGCGCAGCCCCGCTTGGGCGTCGACGGTGGCGACGACGCTGTAGACGATATGGGCCACGCCGAGCCCGTCGATCGCGATGCGCGGGTAGCGCCCGGCGTCGCCGTCGGCGTCGATGACCACCGGCGGGATCCAGCGACCGTCCTCATTGCGGCGGATGTAGCGCAGCGCGCCCGCGTCGGCGTCGTAGTAGACGACGTTCGGGCGGCCTTTGAGATCGAAGGCCAGATGGGCGTAGCGGCCGCGATCGGGCCCCGCCCCTGTGACACCGCCCCGAGGACCCGACGGATCGGCCTGCGCTTGCCCAGGCGGTACACCGTCTAGATAGGTCAGCCGCGGGGCGCCATCTTCGACCCCTTCCACATGCACCAGATCGCCAAAGTCGGCGTCCCAGGCCACGAACTCGGCGCGATCGGCGACCACCGCCATGCTCGCATGTCGCCCGACGTCGGCCGGCAGGATCGGGGGCGCCACGGCACATGTACAGTCGGCGTCAGTCACCTGGCATTGCGGCCCCGCGAAGCGCTCGGGCGCGACGGCCATGCGAACCTCACCGGCGCCACAGACGACGTCGCAGACCACAGCGCGGCAGACGTTGAGGTGTCCAAAGCACGCCTCACCGGCACCACATTGACCGCGGCAGGGCGGCTCGATCTGGCAATGACCCGCGATGCAGCGTCCCGTCGCGCAGTCACCCGCGCATGCCGACTGCTGGCATCGTCCGTCGACACACGCCAGATCGGCGCACGGGTCGTCATCGGCGCAGGTCGCGGCCAGGGGCACGCACCCGCCGGCCCGGCACTCGGCGTCGGGACAACATTCGGCGTTGCTCTGGCAGGGCGTCGGTTGAATGCAGCGCGCCGACAAGCACAGCAGCCCACCGGGGCAGTCGGCAGAGACCGCGCAGACGATCTCTGCCGCCGGCTTGGGATCGTCGCAACCGCTCGCCAGGAGCCCCAGCACGGCCCATCGCCCGCGGCGCCAGCCCAGCAAGCCCAGCAGCGCCAGCGCCCACATCGAGGCGCCGCCGCCCTGCTGTTGGCAGCCACTGGGCGCGCTCATCGCGGGCGGCGCTTGGGGCGCGGGCTCAGGGTCGACGGTGCGTGGTTTGGCGACGCGCACAGTGACGATCGCCGGGGTCGGGTCGAGGCTCTGGTAGTCGCCCTGCGCGACCGCGCGGACCGCAACGCGATGTTCGCCCAGCACCATCAGGCGCGGGTCATCGATGCGCAGTTGGCCATCCGATGCGCGGCGCAGCGGGCGCCAGGGCCCATCGCCAACCCGCCACTGATACAGCGCGTCGGCCGTCGCCGCGACCGCCAGCGTCGCCACCCCGTGCGACACGTCGATCAAGCGGGCTTGGGTGTTCACGACCGCCCGCGCGCCCGCGCCGCGCCGCGCCAACGCCATGCGGATCAAGACCGAGAGGAAGTCGTCGTCGGCGCCGTCCACCCGCAACGCGGCGATGCGCGCGTCGAGCGGCAGCCCGCTGATTTGCTCGACCAAGCCGTCGAGCCCCAGGTCGAACGCCAGGCCCTCACGCAGCAGCGCCGACGTCAGCAAGTCGGTGATCAACATCAATAAATCCGGAAGGTTGGCGCCCGTCAGCAGCTCGTTATACGTCTGCCGCAGGCCCTCGAGTCGCGGCTGCCCGACCATGATGGCCAGCCGGTTGTCGGGTGTCGCCTGCACGATCAAATCAACGGCGACGCTGACCTGGGCGGCGAACAGGCGCGTCCAGCGCTCTTCGATCTGCGCGTAGAACGACACGCCCAGCCGCGGCAGCCGCAACGCGATACCGGCTTGGGGGATGCCCCCATCGTCGGGCACCACGAAGAAGCTCGCGAGCGGCAGATCGGCTGCCGTGAAGGCCGGATCGAAGGCGACCCGAATTGGGCGCGGCCCCTGCGCCAGCTCGGCGACGCCCGGCAGGATGAGCGCGAGCGCGCCCGTGTCGATGCGCTGGCCCAGCAACGCGTCGATCTCGTCGGTCGACAAGGCCGCGCACAGCACCCCACCGCGATAGGCCACCCAGGCCGCGCGATTCACCACGGCCGCCGACAGCGCCATGCCCAGGTGATAGGGCTGCCCTATATGATCGTAGCCCGTCAGCGTCGGCGCCGGTCCTGCAACGAAAGGCGGCGGCGCATCGACGCCCGGCACGCAGGGATGATCGATCGCGTCGAGCCCGATGTCGGCCGTCAGCCCGATGCCGTCCCCGTCGTCGCCCGCGCTGCGCAGCGTGAACCCGTCAGGGCTGGGCGCCGCGCGAAAAGCGAGCGGGTGCGCGTCGACCGCGGTGGGCAGCAGGCTGGCGATGATCCGCGGATGCAGGGCGCCCTCAATCGCGAGCGGCTGTTCGGTGAAAGCGTCGATCAATCGGCTCGCCAGCCCCTGCACGACGGGCTGCAGCAGCGCGTTGATCTGCGCCGCGAACGCGTCGTAGAGCGTCTCGCCAATTTCGGCCGCGAGGTCTCCTGCGCCGCACGCCAGGCGGCACTCCGCCGACGTCGATCCGTCACTGCATTCGGGTAGGTCTTCGTCATAGATGAGCTCGAAGTCGAGCTGTTCGATGGCAAACGGCAGCACGTCGACCTGCATCTGCAGGCGCCCGTCAGCGTCGACCGTCGGTTGTATGTCGAGGACGAAGTCGGCCTCGAGCAGCGCCGCGTCGGGTGTGCCCACCGCCAAGCCGTTGCCCAGCCGGCAAGCCGCGTCGCCCCCCAGCGTGATCCATACGACGCCGTCGGTCAGCGCGACCCGCGCCTGGCGCACCGACAATCGAAGACGCGCCGGATTGGGGAGCACTTCGAGATCGAGCTGCACCCGCCTCAGATCGAAGCCGATCGTGAGATCGCGCACGCCGACGCCGAAGCCGCTGCCGTTGTCGCCAAAGTCGAGTGCAGGCAGCGCGAGCGAGACGCGCCCGTTGGCGTCGACGTCGAAGAGCAGACCGGCGAGCAGCTCGCGCTGGCTGATGAGGAAGTCAGTGCCGGCGGCCGTCAGAGTGAGGTGGGTGGCGCCCCCGACAGTGTTGGTCGGGGTCGACTCGAAGGCGGGCGCCTCATCGGTCTCGCACCCTGCCAGCCCCAACGAGAGGCCGTCGCCGCATCCGCCAAAGCAGACGATCGCCACAAGAGTTGCCGGCCACAGCCGTCGCAAGTCCGAGCGCCAGCGCATCAGTCCGAGACGCAGTTGCGCCCTTGATCCTTGGCGCGATACAGCGCCTCGTCGGCCGACGCCACCAGGGCCTTGGGCGTGGAGTTCTGAGTGCCGAGCGTGCTGATGCCCAAGCTGATGGTCACCGGCAAGGCCTGACCATCAAAGACGAACTCCGTGTCGTGGACCAGCGCGCGGATGGTCTCACCGACGGCGAGGGCTTTGACGTTGGAGGTCTCGGGCAGCACCACCACGAACTCATCGCCGGCGTACCGGGCAAAGAGCTCGTCGCGACGGACCCGCTCTTTGACGATGCGAGCCATCTTGCGCAGCACATGATCGCCCGACAGGTGGCCCCAGCTGTCGTTGACCCGCTTGAAGTGATCGACGTCGAAGATGATGAGCGAGAGCGGTCGATCATGCCGCAAGGCGCGGCTGATCTCGCGATCGGTGAACTCCTCGAAGTAGCGCCGATTGTGGATCTGCGTGAGGCCGTCAAAGATGGCCATGCGGTAGATCTCTTCGTGGTACGCGGCCTCGACGTTCGACGTCGACAGGTACTTGAAGATGGTGCTGCCGACCTTGATCAGATCGCCGTCGCCCAGCTGCGCGCGGCTGACCTGTCGGCCCCCGACCCAAGTGCCGTTGGTGCTCGCGAGGTCCTCGAGCGTCCAGCCATCAGGGGTGTAGACCAGCTGGCAATGGCGCCGCGAGACGCTCTCGTCGTCGGCGACGATATCGGCTTCGAGGTCGCGCCCGATCACCGTGGTCTTGCGGTAGCGATCCAGATCGATTTTATGCCCGATGCGCGCGCCATAGATCGTCACCAGGATCTCGCCCCGCGTATCGGGTCCGAGCCCAGGCATGTTCTTGACGATGATTGTATCAGTGCTGTGCATCCATACGCACAGTACCGCTGCGACGAGGTGCGTGCCAGAGCCCAATTCGACCCTTCGGGTGCGCCGGACCGAAAATCATGCCTTTGACACGCATGCGGCGGCCCGAGCGATGGCCGCCGACCGACCGATTCAGGGCTGCGGGCGACCGCCACCTTTGATCAGGCGCACACGCTCTGCCACGTCATAGTCATCGGCGTGGGCGTCGAGATAGGCGTCGTAATGGGCGACCGCCTTGTCGGGTTTCTGCAGGAACTCCTGAAAGATCATGCCGAGTTGGCGATGTGCCATTCCCCAACCGGCGTCGATGGCCAAGGTGGCCTCAAACGCCAGCCGGGCCTGATCGACCGCGCCAGCGCCGAGGAAGACGAGGCCTTCGTTATAGCGGGGGTTGGGGAAGTCGGGGTCGAGGCGCGCCGCGTGCCGGAAAAGCCAGAGCGCTTTGGCGCGATCACCGCGTCGCAAGTGCGCGACGCCCAGATCGTTGGCGATGCGGGGGTCGTCGGGCATGCGATCGGCCGCCAACTCGAAGTGTGAGACGGCCTGTGCAAACTGACCACGATGTAGGTGCGCATGACCCCGGGTATAATGCCACCCCGGGCTGCCATACCCCAGGCGCGCGCCTTCCGCGGCGGCGGCCTGGCAAGCGCTACAGAACTGGCGGGGCGACGCGTCGAGGGCGGCGATGTCGGCGTCGTCGCGCATCGCGCAGGTGCGCCGCTCGCAATGCTGCAGGCCCAGAGTATGCGCGACCTCGTGCACCAAGACCTTGTAATAGCGCGCTGCGAAGTGTTCGGGATCAAACGACTGGCCCCACCATGAGCCGCGATAGCGGGCCAACGAGACCACCGCGACGCGATCGATGAGGCTGGCCAGACCGAAGACGAAGCGGCCGTGGCGCGTGTCGAACAAGTCGGCGTTGGTCACCCCGACGAGCCCAACAGCGTCGTCGGGCGCCTTGCGAAACAGGCTGTCGAGCAGCGCGCCGGCGTCGTACTGGTGGCGGCGGCGATTCAACGCCTTGGCGGGCAGCGGATGCGCGCGCAACACAACGCAGTCGACCTTGAAGCGCTCTTTGATGCTCTGGCAGGCAAAACGCGCCTGCTCGGCCTCGACGTCGCCCAGCGGTCGCACGTAGTAGGTGCCCGCATCGGCTGGCGCAGCACCCACGAGGATGAGCAGCGTCGCGGCGACGGTCGTGAACCGCGCGCGCACCCATATTGCAAAGCCTGTCGCGCCTCGGCGGTCCACGTTTGCTCCTTAGTCGTACTTGGCCGCGCCTGCACGGTTACAGTTGACCTTCAGAGTTTCACGGCATCAGCAGGTCCCGTCAATCAACGATATGGGTGAACGCGATCTGCTAACCCAAGTCAGGCCAGCGTAAAAAAAGCACATTCGCCGCAAAAGGCCGAGACGCAAGGACATGTGCAAGATCGATAACCGTGTTTCGTGTCGACGGACACCTCGAAAAATTTCATCCCATCGCGAGATGGGTCTACTACGATGCCGGCCCATGGACCGACGCA
>JBNMOZ010000022.1:0-20603 GCA_051276005.1 Bradymonadia bacterium
CACCTCGGTGAAGTGGATATGCGGGTTGTTGTTCTCGAGCAGCTGAATCAGCGCCGGGCTGATGGCCGCGAGACCCGGTGACGTCACCGCGGGGGTGACGAACTCGACCGCCAACGAACCCATACCCGTGAGCGGATCGTAGGCCTCGGGGTTGTTCGGATCGGGGGTGATGTCGATGGCCCACGAGGTGTGGATGTCGCCCGTGAGCACCACCAGGTTGTCGATGGACTCGCGCTCGAGCAGGTCGTACATGCGCTGCCGCGAGGCGGCATAGCCGTCCCATTGGTCCATGTTCACGACGTTGCCGCCGCCCTCGGACACCGGGGCGCCGCGTATTTTGAGCTGGCCGAACATCACCTGCTGGCCAAGCACCTGCCAGGACGCCTGGGACTCGGTGAGCTGCTCGGTGAGCCACATCTCCTGGTCTTGGCCCAAGAGCGTGCGCTCTTCGTTGAAGCGATCCATCTGCGCGGTGGCGCCGCCGACCTGCTCGTCGCGCGCCCACAGCCGGGTGTCGAGCATGACCAGGTTGATCAAGTCGCCAAACTCGAAGGACCGCCAGATGCGATCGCCGCCGATCTCGCGCACGGGCAGCCACTCAAACCAGGCCTGGATCGCGGCCGCGCGCCGCTCGCCGAAGTCGCCTTCGGTCATCGGATCGTGGTTCTCGGCGCCGTCGACCCAAGAGTCGTTCGCGGTCTCGTGATCGTCCCAGATGTTGATCATGGGGTGCTGCTGGTGCAGCGCCTGCAGGTCGGCGTCTTTGCGGTAATGCGCGTACCGGCGGCGGTAGTCCGACAGGCTCACGATCTCATGGGGTGGATCGTAGCTGCGCACGTCGCCGTACTCACCGTCGGCGTACTCGTAGATGTAGTCGCCCAGGTGCAGCACGACGTCGACGTCGGCTTCGGCCATGTGGCGGTACGCGTGGAAGTAGCCGTGCGCGAAGCTGCTGCACGACGTGACACCAAAGCGCACGCGGTCGACGGATCCGGTGGGCAGCGTGCGGGTACGGGCGACGACGGTCGCGCGCCCCAGGGCTTGGAAGCGATAGTAGTAGGTGGTGTTCGCGCTGAGATCCGCCGCGTCGATCTTGACCGTGAAGTCGCGGTCGGCGGTGGCCATGACCCGGCCCACAGCGACGCGTGTCGCCAGGTCGGGCGATTCGCCAACCTCGTAGAAGACCTCGACGTCGTCTTCGCCCTCGGACGAGACATGCGTCCACAGGATCACCGCGTCGCTGAGCGGATCGCCGCTGGCGAGGCCGTGTTGGAAGAGCGTGGCGGGGCCGGGCTCGCCGTCGTAGCTGTAGCGCTCAAAGCCGTCGTCGGGCAGGCCGCCGCCTTCGCCGCCCTCGCCGCCCTCGCCGCCCATGCCGCCTTCGCCTGCGTCGGCGTCAGCGCCGCTCGACTCGCTGTCGTCACACCCGATCATCAGCATGCCGGGGACAACGCCCAGGGCCGCCGCCAGTCGCAGCGCCTCACGCCTCGAAATCTTCACGCGCTTCACCCCCAAAAAAAGACGTGGATACTGTGCGCGATCGGGGCGCTTGAAGCCAACTCGGCGTCTTGCTCTGGGCCGGATGTCACGGGATCGATACAACGGTGCCGGCTTCGCCGCTGCGCCGCGCGTCGCCGGCGCCGACGAATTTGCCGCGGGCGGTGCCGGCGATGTGCAGGCCGCCGAAGAAGAGCCCCTGGGTCTCAAAGGCGATCGCGTTGGGATGCTCGACCTGCAAATCGGGGCCACGACCGATGGTCTCATACCGCAGCGTGTCGTCTTCGAGGTGCGCGCGGGGCGCGGCCACGACGGCGTCGAGGGGCAGGTCGTGGTCGATGGTGTACACGACGCCGTGGAGCAACGCCGACCGGATGCGGCTCGATCCGCCCGAGCCCATCACCCACATGTCGGCGTCGCCGGCGTCGTTGACGCGCTCAAGCAGCGTGGGACAGCACATCGTCAGCAAGCGGGCGCCCACGGGCCGGGGGGCGTGCGGCGGGTTGACGTCTTCCTCGCCCAGAAAGTTGTTCAGGATCAAACCGGTACGCGGCGCGACGATGCCGGCCGTCTCGCCCAATGAGCTGGTGATGCCCACCGCGTCGCCCGCGCCATCGACCACTGAGACGTGGGTCGTGTTGCCCGCCACGCAGCGCGCCAGCCAGTCGCTGGTGAAGCCCTCTTCGAACAGCCGCGCCTGGAAGTCGGCGCCCTTGAGGGCCTCGTTCGCGGCCATCGCGCGTGAGAACCGGTCGAGGGCGGCGCTGCCATAGGGATCAGCCGGCGCGTTGGGGTCGAGGGCGCTCAGCGACGCGATCACCTGAAGGCCGGCCTGACTCGGCGGCCCGGGCACCCAGACCGTCGCGCCGCGATGGGTCACGCTCAACGGTTTGCGCCAAGCGGCGCGATATTCTGCCAGGTCGGCGTGGGTCAGATAGCCGCCCTCGCAGGCGTCGAGGATGTCGGCGGCGCCTTCGCCCGCCCGCAAGAACGCGGGGCCTTCGCGACCCAACTGCGCCAGCGTCTCGGCGAACGCGGGCTGCGCGAAGAGGGTGCCCGGCGCGATGGGCGCGTCGTCGCGCAAGAAGAGCGCGGTCAGCAGCGGATCGCAGCGCATGATTGGGGTGAGCAAGTTGATCGAACGACACAGGCCGACGGTCGCGGGCACCCCAGCGCGCGCGGCCTCGACCGCGGGCGCCGCGAGCTCTGAGAGCGGCATCGTGGCGTGGGCCGCGTGCAGCGCCCAGACGCCTTCGGCGAGCGCGGGCACCGCGACCGACGCAGCGCCGATCCAGAACCGCTGCACGTCGGGTCCAAAGTCGACGTCGATGGCCCGCATCGCGCTGGCCTGGGTCGAGCCACCGCGACCGGGCACGTCGCTGAAGAAGTCGCAGACGCGGGTGGTGCCGCCGGTGCGGACCATGGCCAGCCCACCGCCACACAGGCCAGTGAGCAGCGGCTCGCAGACGCAGGCCATGAGCTGGGCTGCGATGGCCGCGTCGACCGCCGTGCCGCCGGCGCGCAGCACGTCGAGGCCGGCCTGAACCGTCAGCGGGTTGCCGCCCGCGACCGCGCCGCCGCGGCGGGCGGTTGACCGTGTCTTCAACACCAATTGAGTCTCCCCGCGACGATCAAGCCGAAGTCCGGCCGCGCGCTTTCGCACACATCCAGAGCGTCAGCAAGCACACCCCGGTCACCACCGCGTCTTCGACGACGGTCGACCAGCCGAGCGGCCGCGCGAGAAATACCCCGAAACAGCCGCAATTGGGTACCGGGATTCCGCGCAACATCGCGATCGCCGCCCAGCCGGTGAAGACCAGATGCATCACGGCAGCCGCGCCGCAGGCGAGGACCGGGCGGCGGCCGCTCAGCAGCCAACCCGCGAGCGCCCACTCGACGCCCGTCATGCTGATCGCGATGATCAGCCAGAGGCTCGGGGGGAACACCTGATAGGTGCCGATGACCTCGGCGAACCCCGCCAAGTCGAGGCTCTTGCCCAACGCGGTCGTCGCCAGGAGTAGACCGATCAGAGCGCGCAGAGCCCGACCAGCCCACCCGGCAGCGCCGAGCCCGCCCGCTGCCGTCGTGTCGCTCGCGTGGTACGCTGACGGCATGCGAAATCTACTCATCGTGCTCCTGTTTGCGCTCGGCGCACCCAGCCTCACACAGGCCGCCGCCCTCCGTACGGTGCCTAAGGTCGATCTGGATCGCTACGCTGGCGTCTGGTTTGTCATCGCCAGCTATTTTGAAGACAAGCAGGCCGGCTGCAAAGGCATGAAGGCGGTCTATACGCGCACCGAGGATGGCTTCGATTTACATGACCAGTGCCGCAAGGACGGCACGCTGGACACGCTCAACGGCAACATGACCGTCATGGACGAGGCGACCAACGCCAAGCTGCGCGGGCGCTTCTACCTGATCTTCACGGTCGACTACTGGGTGATCGATCTCGATCCGGCCTATCGGTGGGTCGTGGTTGGCGAGCCCGAGCGCGAGCACGTCTGGATCATGAGCCGCGGGCCGTTCATGGACAAGCCAACGATGGACGGCATCAAGGCCCGCCTCAAAGCCCAGGGATACGACCCCACCAAGCTGGTCGCGATGCCCCAGCCCTAGCCTCGCCTGGGGCAGAACGCGCCAACTTGGCCCAGCTTATCAATGAGATCAATGGCATAGGCATTGCTGCTCTTACGGGGCACTCACCCCCGTCCTCCGAGGAGCACAATGACGCCGTCCATCCACCGCCTTCTGCCGATTCGCGCCGAGTACTGCGTAACGATCACCCAGCCGCTGCGCCCCACCGACCCAGATCGAGACCGCGTGCGCATCGAATTGCGGCATGCGATCGAGGCCGTCGACGCCGAGCTTGAGACGCTGGGCATGCAGGTCGAGGCCCGCAGGCAGATGTTGGTGTCGGTGCGAGCGCTCTGTGAAGAGCGCCCCAACGTGCCGCGCGACGGCCTGAGCCTCATCGCGTTGCTGACGCCCGCGAATCAAGAGCTTCATGTCGTCGATTGGGCGCTGCCGGCGCGCACCACGGTCGCCGACCGCTTCGCCTTGGGGGATCTGATCGCGGCGCAGAGCAGGCGCCCGACCTTCTTCGCCCTGGCGCTCTGCGACGCAAGCGCCCGGCTGCTGCGAAGCTGTGGCAACCAGCTCACTGAGGTGATGCTGCCGCTCGAACGGGCAGATCGCGCTGCAGCCAACCTCGAGCGCGTCTCGCCCGTGCCGGGCGGCAGCCAGCACGCGAACACCCATGGTGCCGGCATGTCTGGATCGCCCATGATGACCGCGCAGGGCTTCGGTCACGAAGACCGCGACGCGATCGAGCGCGGCGCTTGGTACTTCTTCGTCAACCGGGCGCTCGAGACGGTCTTCGCGACCTTCGATGAGCCCATCGTTCTGATCGCTGACGTGGTGCATCACCACGCGTTCCGCAGCGTCTGCAAGGTCTCGAACCTTCAGGCGGAGGGCGTCGAGTTCAACCCGATCAACGCCACCGACGCCGAGATCGTGAAGCGCGCTGCGGCGGCCTTGACCGTCGAGGATCCGGCCGCTCGCTTCGAGACGCGGGGTGACAAGCCGCACGCAGAGACGGTGGCCGACGTCATCAAGGCGGCGCGCACCGGACAGGTCGAGACCCTGTTCTTCGTGCCTGAGCGGCCACAGCCGGGGGTGGTGCAAGACGACGGCGAGACCATCAAGGTGCACGCTGCTCGCGAAGCCGGCGACATCGACTTGGTCAGTGAGGCCATCCGGCTGACGCTGAAGACAGGGGGGGAGATCGTGGCGGTCGATGCCGGGTTGCTGGCAGACTCTACGGTGTACGCGACGCTGCGCTGGGACACCCCAACTGCCTGAGCGCCTCGCCGACGATGTCGGCGCGTGCGCACCTACTCGGGCTTGATCTGACGCAGCAAGAAGGCCAGGGCGCGCTGGGTGAATGCCGGCGCCAGGACGGGAATGTGCACCCCGCCTTCATGCGCCCACAGCTCGACCTCACCGCCCGCCGCGCAGTCAGCCCACGTCGTGGCCCGCGTCTCATTGCCGGCCGGATCATCCATCAGATCGATCGCCTGCGGCTCGCTGGGGGCGCCGCACGCGTTGCGGGCCGCCCACATGTCAGCCGCCCCGCGCGCGCCGGTGAAGGCCCCGACCCCGTCGCGTCCGTCGAAGGGGATGGTGTCATCGGCCGTGCCGTGGGTGTTGAGCAGCGCGACCGGACCGTTGTCGGCGCAGTCGTTGAAGTCGGCGTAGGTGCCACCCGCCAGCGAGACCCCACCGGCGACCAAATCGCCCGCATCACAGAGCATGCGATGCACCATGAACCCGCCGTTGGAGTGGCCGAAGACGTACAGCCGACGGGCGTCGCCGCCCAGGTCGGCCACGACCTCATCGAGCAGGCCGCGCAAATACGCCACGTCGTCGGGGCCGGCGGGATCGCCGCCGCCACAGCAGCCGGGCAGCGCGTTCCAGTACTGCTGATCGGTGTCGTCGACGGTGCCGTCGGGCACGACGAGCAAGAAGCCCTCTTCGACGCGCCGGGTCAGCCCAAAGTAGCCGGCCTGCACATCGCCGCGGGTGGAGTATCCGTGCAGGACCATGACGACCGGCCAGCTCAGCGACGGATCGTGATTCAGCGGCAGGTGCACGACGGCTGGGCGAGCGTCAGTGCCGATCTGGGCGGTGTTGAGGGCGCCGGGGACCCACGCGCAGCTGGTCGGCGTCTCGTCTGACGGCCAGGGCGTGGCGCCAAACGTGCTCATCGAGACCGCCAAGTCGAGGGTCTCAATGCGGCCCGTAATCGTGCCGCAGAAGAAGCCTTCACGGGTCTCGCCTGCCAGCGTCAACGTCACCGCGAGGTCGTCGTTGGTTGGGCTGAAGTCGGCGGGCAGCACCGTGTCGTCGAGTTGCACGACGAAGCGCCCGTCCGCGTCGACCGCCACCGAGTCGACGGTCGCGATGGGATCGCTCAGGCCGCCGTCGTTGGCGATAACGCGCAGCACGAACTGGCCGATTTCGCCGGGTACGCTGTCGAGAAGCTCGGCTTGAAAGGCGAGGGTGACCCCACCGACGTCGACAAACTCCATGCCCAGGCGCCATTGGCCGGTGGCTGGACCTTGGACGCCGACGGCGGCGTCGGGCAGCGCCGCGTCGGGCAGGGCCGCGTCGCGCATCATGTCGGCGGTGGCCGTGGCGGCGCCGTCATCGCAGGCGCTCACCAACAGCAGGCACAACAGGACCCAGCACCGTCGGCTCCAGCGCGACGTCAGCGAGCGCGTGCTCATACCGATGGCCGCGCCGGATCGATGAGCTGCACCAAAGCCTCGTTGGTGCTCCCGGTGCGGTACCCCTGTAGGTCGACCGCGACAAACTTGAAGCCGGCAGCCTTGCCGGCCTCGATGACCGCGGCGCGCAGGGCCGGGTCGGCGAAGACGGCTTCCAACTCGTCAGGCGCGATCTCGACCCGCACGAGGTCGCCGTGATAGCGCGCACGCACTTGGCGCAGACCCAATTGGTGCAGCCCGACCTCGCAGCGGCCGACCTGCTCAAGCAGGCCCGCGTCGATGGCCGTGCCATAGGGGAATCGGCTCGAGAGGCAGGCGGACGCCGGCTTGTTCCAGGTGGGCAGGCCGAGCTCACGCGACAGCGCGCGGATATCGGCTTTGCTCAGGCCCGCCTCGATGAGGGGGGCGCGGACGGACAGCTCCTTCGCCGCCTGCATGCCGGGCCGATGATCGCCCAGGTCGTCGGGGATCGCGCCGTAGCACAGGACGCCCAGGTCGAGGCTCTCGGCCGCCTCTGCTGCGACCTCGAACAGCTCGGTCTTGCAGTGGTAGCAGCGGTCGCCCGCGTTGGCCCGATAGCCAGGGCGATCGAGCTCGTTCGTGTTGACCTCGATCATCCGCACGCCGATTTGTTCCGCCAAGGCGCGGGCCTCAACCAGCTCTTCGGTCGGATAGCTCGGTGAGATGGCCGTCAGCGCGCAGGCCTCGCTGCCCAACTCGTCCGCCGCGATGCGCAGCAGGAACGCGCTGTCGACGCCGCCCGAATAGGCGATCAAGGCGCGCTGCATGTCGCGCAGCAGCGCGCGCAAGCGGGCAAGCCCTTGCGCTCGCCGCGTGGTCGGGTCGTCGCTCTCGAATCCAGGTGACTGCACGCTCTCTCCTAATCAGCCTGCGCGGGTGCGCCTCTTGGAGGCACCTGCTAGCGCTTAAAGCGGCGCCGACGCAACCACGATGTCGCCGGTGACCCCAGCATAAACCGCGATGAGGACTTGCGCGACCCCCGGCCAGCCCGCCGCGAAGCGTTGATCTTCGGCGCTGAACACGGCGGGGGCGTCGCAATGAGAGTGGTAGATGGCGACAATGGGCGTTTGGTCGCGGCGCGCGCGGATCAAAGTGCCGGGGTCGAGCTCGAAGCGGGTGGGCGACGCCGCCAGGTTTACGCCGCGGCGCACGGCCAGCCCGGCGGGCGTGCGGACCACGAGGCCGCAGCACTCGATGGGCCAGGCGTCGCAGGCGTGGGCGCGCAGCGCCGCGCGAAGTGCGCTGTCGAGGCGAATGACGGCCGCTCGCATCATGGCCTCCTCCGCTCGGCGCTGAGCGCATGACGCTGCTTGCGACTCATCGCCAGCCTCCCGTTTCGTCGCCAGCATGCCAACGCGACGCCTCGTGCCCAGATTCTCGCGGGCGTCGAGACTCTGCACTGCCAGGGTGCATCAGCAAGCCGCTATGCTGTTTGCGCCGCGGTGAATCAATCGACAGCGCGTCCGTCGCTCGCGGCGTCGCCGCGTCAGGGAGAAACATGCTTCGAACACCCGCAGTCCTTCTCGCCATCTCGTTGATCTCATTGGGATGCGGGGCGCCGCCTGCGCGCCGAATCGTGAACGACGCGCTCATGGTCGAGCCTTTGCCGAAGATTGGCAAAGACAAGATCTGGGCGGACGGCTTCGGGCCGTCGCCCCGCGATGCCGAGCTGGACGCGCGGCGGGCGGTCAGCGAGCAGATCGTGTCTAAAGTGCGCAGCCGATCAACCGCGACCGAGGCCGAAAAGAATGGGGCCGGCGATCGATTCACCGAGGTGCGCATCGCGACCGACAGCGCCTTTGAGCGGGCTGAGCTCATCCGCACGGTCAAGGTCGTGGCCCGCGGCGATGGCTTCGTCGCGCGCGCCGCGCTCGACAAGGCCCAGGTCGCGCGGGCCTACCGAGCGGTCTTCGACAAGGGCCAGGTAAGCATCACCCGCATCGTGCCGGTCTTGGCTGAAGCCATGGCCACCCTCGACACCTCGGTGCTGCTCAGCGCCGAACACTCACCGACGCTCCTCTCAGCGCGGCTCGACGCCATCGCGCGCGTCATGGCCGCGGTCGGTCACCCAATCCGGCGCGACGAGCGAGCGGGCGAGCAGGCGATCTCGAGCCAAGCGACGCAGATGCGGCACCGGGCCGTGATTCGACTGCGCATCAAGGGCAACGCCAGCCCTGCCATGCAGCGGGGCGTCGTGGGCACGCTCGAAGCGGCCCTGCGCACCCGCGGGTGTCGCTTCACCCGCGCCCCCCATACGGCGCCGGTCGAGGGCCAGCCGACGGCGAACGCCACGCTGACGCTCGCGGTGAGAGACCACCAGGAGAGCGGCCTGCATTGGCGCTATCTGGGTCTCGACCTGGCCATCGACGATGCGCGGAGCAAGCGATCGGTGTTGCGGTTGACGGGCATGCCGCGCATAGCGCACGGCGGGGGGATCAACCGCGGACAGGCGGAGCAGGCGGCCATCAAGCGGCTCGCCCAGGTGCTGCCTGAGAAGGCCAGCGCGACCCTGGCGGGCCTCAACTGCCGGTAGCGCTCAGCGCGCTGGTCTCGGAGCCTGTAGCGCATTCGCCACCGGCTCCGAGAGGTCCTGGGCTACAGGTTCAGGCGCTTGAAGATCGTCTCGGGCACGCTGCGAATCACGCCCATGATGCCCGCCCAGAATCGCGGGTAGTACATCGTATTGGCGCCGCGGCGCTGGGCGTCGCGGATGGCGCGAGCGACCGCGTCGGGATCGGCGATCGGGATGCCGGTTTGCATGCCGAAGGTCATGCGCGTGTCGACGAAGCCGAGCTTGACCGTCAAGACGTTCACGTTTAGCTTGAAGAGTCGATTTCGAAGGCCTTGAAGGTACAGCGCAAATGCACCCTTAGCGCTGCCGTACAAGTAGTTGCTCTGGCGGCCACGATCACCGGCGACAGACGCCAGGCCGATGATGCTGCCGGCGCCCCGATCGATCATGCGCGTCGCGAGCCCTTCGCACATCGAGACCGCGCCGGTGTAGTTGACGTCGATGATGCGGCGGGCCTGCTCGAAGTCGTCCTGAGCGGCGTCTTGATCACCCATGAAGCCAAAGGCGAGGACGGCCACTTCGATGGGGCCCACTCGCGCCTCGACGGCGTCCAAGAAGGCTGCGTGCCCATCGAAGTCGAGGGCATCGAAGGCGGCCGACTCTGCCTGCGCATCCTCACGCACCCGAACATCACCGGCGATGCGCTCTGCCTCATCCCCGTCGCGCGCGGCGACGAAGACCGCGAACCCGTCGCGGGCGTAATGATGGGCCAGGCGCTGGGCGATGCGCGATGTCGCGCCGAGGATCAAGACGCTCATGAGCCAGCTCCCGACAAGCCCAGGCGGCGGCCCAGGTCGGATTGGAAGACATGGTCGGGATCCCACTTGTCGCGGGTTGCGCGCCAAGTCTCCCATCGCGGATACATCTTGCGGAAGTCGGCCTTGCCCAGCCGGGCGTCTTTGCCCAGGTACACGCGCCCGCCAGCCTCGACCACGATGGGGTCGAGCCGAGCGAGCAGGTCGAGCAGCGGCTGACCCGTGTTCGCGAAGTCCAGCGCGAGCGTGACACCCGGCGCGGGGAACGAGAGCCCCTCGTGCACCTGATCGCCGAACTCCTTGATGACGGCCAGGAAGGAGCCCATGCCCGAGCGCGTGATCTCGTCGAGCACGGCGCGGATGGCGCGCTGGTCGGGATCGGGCGGCACGACGATCTGGTACTGCAAGAAGCCGCGGGCCCCGTAGATGCGGTTCCAGTTGCGCACGAAGTCGAGGGGGAAGAAGAACGGCGCGTAATGCTGAATGCCGCTGATTTTGCCCTTGGGGTGCTTGCGGAAATAGGCCGCGTTGAAGAGCTTGACGGTCGCCTTGTTGAGAAACCAACTCGGCCCGTCGACCGGCACATCGAGCAGTGGCGAGAGGCCGTCGGTGACCTTGCCCATCAGCGCGCTGGGCGGCTTGGCCGAGGCGTCTGCGTGGCGCCCGCGCATGAAGATGCCGCGGCCCATCTGCTTGCCGCGGGTGCCGCAGTCGATCCAGGTCACGGTGTGCGTGAAGTCGCCGCTCTCGCCGCTGATGCGGAAGAAGTCGTCGAGGTTCTCCACCCGGATCGACTCACCGTCAATGTACGGGCTCTCGACGCGCGCGAGCTTGACCTCGACCGTGAGGATCACGCCGGTCAGGCCGAGCCCGCCGACCGTGGCCCAGAACAGGTCGGGCTCAAGATCGGGTCCGCAGGCGACGATCTCGCCGCTGGCGATGAGGATCTCCATGCGGCGGATGTGGTCGCAGAACGTGCCATCGACGTGGTGGTTCTTGCCGTGAATGTCATTGGCGACGGCGCCGCCCACGGTCACGAACTGCGTGCCCGGCACCACCGGCGGAAAGAAGCCCCGCGGCAGGAACGTCTCGACCATGTCGAAGATCGAGACGCCTGCCTCGCAACGCAACCAGCCGGTCGCCGGATCGAAGTTGAGCATGCGGTCGAGGCGTCGAGTGAGGATCACGCGCCCGTTCGAGATGAGAGCCGCGTCGCCGTAGCTGCGGCCAAGTCCATGCGCGAGGACGGGCTGGCTGCCCCGATCTTTCAGCGCGGCCAGGGCCTCTGCCACCCGCTCGGGTCGGGCCGCGAGGGCCTCGACGCGCGGATAGCGACCCCAACCCCAGAGTTCTTGCTCTGCCCAACGATCCATGGGTCGACCTCTCGGCTTTCAAACGGCGCATACAGTGCCTGACGCGCGGGGTGTGGGGCAACTGTACCGACACGCTCTGGGCTATTGGGCGGCGCCGCAGTGGCTGCAGAACCGCGCCGCGAGGGGCAACGAGACGCCGCACTGCGTGCAGTCGCACCGGCTGGGCGTGCCGCACCCGCTACAGAAACGCGCCCCGGCCGGGATGCGCACCGCGCATTCGCTGCAGGTGATGAACTCTTCGGTGGGCGACTCATCGGGCTGGGTGCTCACGAACCTGCGCGCGACCTTCGTCAGGTTCTGGGTGCGCTTGGACATGGGGTGCAGGCCCAACTCGAGGGGGCCGGTCAGGTTCTCGATCTCGAAGCGCGCAAGCTGCAGCCCCGAGGCGCGCAAGGGGCCGTCCATTTGCTGTCGAACCTCGGCACACAGCACGTCGAGGTTGTTGAGTCGCGCGATCGTCATGTCTGACAGGTCGCCAAACACCTGCGCGAATCGGCCGGCGATGATGCGGCGCAGGCGCTGCTCGACCTCTTCATCAGTGGGGATGCCCTGGCGCAGGAATCGCTGGCTGACGGCTGTCGGCTCGCAGAACCGGGTCGTAAACCGCCCGTACGCCCGCAGCGGGACCGCGCCGTGCCCGGGCAACTCGATCTTTGTGGCCGTGGCGGTGCCCCATCGCAGGCGCCGCGATGGGCCGGCGCGCAAGAAGACGAGATCGGCTTCAACCGGGCCGTCGGTCCAATTGCGTCGCTGGGCGAGGCCGGGCAGGGCGGCTGGGCTGACCTCGTAGTCGCCCGGACCGAGCACGTCACAGACGGTGTCACCGACCCGACAGATCATCGTCTGGCTGCGGTTGACCAGCAGCTCGGCGCCCGCCTGGATCGGATGCGTGGGGTGGGGGAACGCCCAGAAATATGCGTTCTGAGCGATGTCGTCCCAGGAGATGTGATCGATGGCGAGGGTCGATATCCAGTCGACCAGGGCCGACGCGTCGTTCGGGTCGGTGGCGTCGGATGACATCGGGACCTCGGCGAGCGCGACCCGCTCACCCACGCTCAGCGCGCTGCCAATGCTGCGCAAGGCATCGCGTTCAGCTGCGGTCACCTCGCCATCGAGGCAGACCATCAGGCGCGCGGCCTGGATCATCGTGCGTCGCAGCCAGGTCGAGTCGAGCACCTGCGCCGCCTCGGCATAGTCGAACGGATCGTCGGTGAAGACGGTGTCGATCGGCACACCCACGTGCGCGCAGAACGCCTTGATCATCGCGGCCTCGCGCGAGTTGAGCCCGTCGATTGAGGCGACGTGATACAGGCCCCGCGCAAAGACGATGGCGCGGCTGTGGTTCCAGGTGTTGCGGTTCATCCAACTCGGTGCGGCAGTGTCGAGGTCAAATCGGCCCCAGGTCGAATACCGTGACCTACGCGCGCCGTCCACCGATATTCAGCGCGGATCACGCGCGGCGCTGTGCAAGATCAATAGAAGGCGTGCAGCATGACCAGGAGCGCGTCACCCTCGCTGTCGAGCCGGTCGGCGTTGGTCTCCCAAGCGTGCCGGTACTGCAGGATCAGCTCGAGGAACTGTGACGGGTACAGATCGACGCTGGCCGTCAACTGGTGCGCGGAGTCGAACTTGAGCTCCACGTCGGGATCGGCCCAGTCGTAGCGCAGGCGCACGTTGAGGCCCTGGGTCGCCCACCACCCGATCTCATGGAACGAGGCCAGGCCGGTTGAGGCCCGGTTTTGATCGGGGCTCACCGCGTTGATCAGGTACTGCCCCAGGTAGATGAACGGCAGCCCGGTCAGGACCTGCAGGTTGAGGGCCCACTCGGCGCTCGCGATCATTTGATTGCCATCGCGATTGGCATAAGCCAACGAGCCGCCCGCGTGCCAGCCCAGGTCGCGCCAGCCTGCGGTGAGCGCCGTCCCGATGCCCGCGTCGCCGTCGATGGGCTTGTCCCACTCGTCAGCCGGGTTGAAGACGCTCAGGTTCGCGTAGGGGTAGTTGGGGTTCCAGCCAACCTCGACGCCCGTGACCTGGCGCTCGAAGTCCCAGTTGCCGCCGAAGACCTGCTGGCGCTGGCGGGTATAGACGGTGTGATCGTCGGTGCGCCAACCATGAGCGGGCAAGAAGCGACCGGCGCGCACATACGTGTTCTGTGGCAGGTCGTGATACATCGCGTACCACTCGCGCACGAAGAATCGGTCGGCGAAGCCCTCGAACTCCTGACCACGTGAGCCCAACGCGCCGCTGTTGACCAACAGCGTGATGCGCCCCTCATTGAGGCCCGCCGGGTTGAAGGGCCGATAGGCGAGGTAAAGATCGGTCTGCATCGGGAAGACCGCCGTGTCGCCGTCGTCGCCAAGCGTCTGGTAGTAGGCCATGCGCAAGTCGGTGCCCACCTGGAAGGTCGGGTGCACTTCGATGCCCGCGTAGCGCGCCGCCGTGCCGGGAGAGGGCACGATCAGCTCGGCCACATAGTCGCCAGAGGGTCGACTGGCCGGGCCGCCAACGCCGACGGGATGCGAAGCCGCCTGACCGACAGGCTGGCTGCCGGCGACAGGCTGGCTGCCGGCGACAGGCTGGCTGCCGGCGACGGGCTGGCTGCCAGCGACGGGCTGGCTGCCGGCGACGGGCTGGCTGCCGGAGGGCTGCTTGGCGGCGGGCTGGGTGACGGGCTGGCTGCCGGCGGGCTGCTTGGCGGCAGGCTGGCTGCCGGCCGGCTGCGTCGCCGGGATGAACTTCTGGCTCGCCGGCGCGCCGGGCGCCTGAGACTGGAGGCGGATCGCTTTGTAGGCCTCAGCGCCTTCGCGGGCGCCGAACATCGGCAGCGAGTGCCGCGCATAGAAGATGCCGGCTTCATTGCGCATTCCGCCGCCCGTCGGGCTGACGTGGCATGAGTTGCAGTTGAGCGTGCACTTGCGCTCGCCGACGTCGGGCGGGTCGTACCAGCCTGATGGATCGACGTGGCAAGTGTCGCAGCGTCCCGCCGATCGGATGGCGATCTGGGGCGTCGCGAGCGCGGCCGCGAGGCCAAAGAGCTGGGTCAGCAGCGCGAATGAGACAAGGCGTAACATCGACCTACTCCTCGGGGAATCCGGCCGCGATCCAGGCCTCATAGATGGCAATCTCAGCAGCCGGCCGCTCGGGGCCGCCCAGCGGCATGATCGAGTTGCCATTGCGGGCGCGCAGCCGATCGATCAACAGGCTCAGCGCCGGATCGCCGCCGCCAGTCAGGTCGCCGTTGGTGCCGCCCGCGATGAAGCCGGCGTAGCTGGACAGGTCGAGCTGCGCGCTGGGCGCGGCGTCCCCGTGACAGCCCGGAGCGTTGCAGCTGCCGGCCGTGAGCAGGCTGTCGACTGTCGCCCAAGTCGGCGCCGTGTCGCCCATATCGGGGCCCGGTTCGGGCTCGCCGCCCATGTCGGGGCTCGGTTCGGGCTCGCCGGGGGTGCCCTGCGGCTTGCCGCCCAGCACCCACGCGTCGATCAGGGCTCTCTCGTTGTCAGGGATGCCGCCGCCAGGCGGCATATCGCCCAGCTGCACGCAGCGCACATGGATGCGATCTGCGTCGTCGAGCACCTGCGCATACGTCAGCAGAGGCTGAGGCGCCCCGGCGACCGGTGGATCGGTGTGGCAGGTCGTGCAGTAGCGTGCGAGCACCGGCTTGATATCGGTCTCGTACGTCGGCACCCCGGTGATGCCTTCAATCTCAGCCAGCGTCTTGTCACCAAAGCCGGGGCACCCCCCCAAGAACAGCGCAAGCGTGGCCGGAAGCGTCCAGCGCAGCATGATAGATCCCCCGTTAAAACGACGAGGACAGCATGCCAGACGCGGCGCTGACGTACGACTTAAGACATCTTACGAATCCGTCGAGTCGGCGCTGTGGTCAGCCCTCGATGCCCTCGACGAGGGTCGATGCGCGGTCGCGCTTTGAGCTGCTGATGAGGCTGGGCGTCTGCTCTCGATTGTCCAACCGCGCGTCAGGGCTCACATTTTTGGTGACAAAGTCGGCCAACTCGCCCACCGAGACGGCCTTGTCAGCGTTAGCATCGGCGGCCCCACCGAGGCCAGCCAACAGATAGCGCGTGAACAGCCCGTGCTTAAGATCGCGCGCGGCCCCGGTCGTCTCCCGGGCGCCTGAGGCGGTCAGCGCCACGAGTCGTTTTGCGGTCTCGGTCTTGACCGGCACCCGTGGGCGAGTGCCCTTGGCGAGCACGCTGCGCGCGCCGCCGCCCGAGAAGCAGGCGTCGAGGAAGACATACAGGTTCTGGGCCGGGAGCTTCTCGAGGCTTGTGTACAGCGACTTAATCGGGATGCCGCGGGTCTTGAGGCAGGCCGGATCCGCAGACGGGGCGCTTGAAGTCTTCGCCGTCATTTTGCCAGACAATGTTGGTCAGCGCGTTGCCGCCCATCCCTCGGGCCGCCCCAGCGCCGCATCAAGCGCACGCTCGGCCGCGCCGTCGCAGAAGCCGGACACGGATCCAGAGCCTACGACCTCGCCCACGCTCTTGGCCTTGCTCGCGTCGACCTTGGGGAAGGCGTTGTGCTTCGCATAGCTCACGCTGCCCGTCGACGTCCAACAGCACGCCAGAGCTAGAGAAATACACAGGGTCACACACGTAAGCATCATCTCTGCGGGGTCGCTGTTCTGCGAGGCGCAACAGTGTTTCGGATTGCCGTGCTGCGTCAATAGGCGCCACGGTGCATCTGACCGTATTAGAGGACGGAACACTATGAAGTATCACAGCGCGAAGCATCGCCTAGGCCAGCCCCCGGCCCTCAATCGGCGGGAGGCCCTGGTCGGACTGGCCGCGGCTGCCACCGTGCTTGGGTGCCAAACGCGCCCGGCGTCTGCGCGCGCCGATCCTAAGAAGGAGTCATCCATGCCTGTCGATTCGACAACGACCGCCGCCAAGGCCAACGCCGTTGCGGTGGCCTCAATCGATCGCGTCGAGCCGTTGGGTTTTCCGTGGAAGACCTCGGACCCATTCCTCTTTTGCGCGTACCACCTCGACGACTACCCGGCGGGCGACGCGAAGATGGCGCCCAAGGCCAGCCTCAGCGGCCGCAACATGGGTTCGGACTTCAGCCGCAAGGACGGCTGGTCGATGTACCACGGCCGCGAGTCGCCGGGCTTTCCGCGTCATCCCCATCGCGGCTTCGAGACGATCACCGTCGCGCGGCGCGGCCTGATCGATCACAGCGACTCCTTGGGCGCCGCGGCGCGCTTCGGGCGCGGTGACGCGCAGTGGATTACGGCCGGCAAAGGCATCGTGCACGCCGAGATGTTCCCGCTGCTCAATGGCGACGTGCCCAACCCCACCGAGCTGTTCCAGGTTTGGTTGAACCTGCCCCAGTCGAACAAGTTCGCCGATCCGCACTTCAAGATGCTTTGGGGCGAGGAGATGCCGCGACACGTGCTGGGTCCGGCGGGCAAGTCGACGACGATCGTCACGATCGCGGGCACCTACGCGGGCAAGGCGCCGTCCTCGCCGCCGCCCGACTCGTATGCTTCGATGACCGGCAGTGACGTGGCCGTATGGACCATCGATCTTGAGCCGGGCGCGCGCTTCGAGCTGCCTGCGGTGGCGCCGGGCGTCGAGCGATCGCTGTACTTCTATCGGGGCGGCAAGGCGCGGGTGGGCACCGACGTGGTCTCGGTCGACAGTCGGCTGATCCTCAAGCCCGAGATCGCCGTGTCTCTCGAAGGGGTAGGCGAGAAGGCCGAGCTGTTCTTGCTGCAGGGCAGCCCGATCGGTGAGCCGGTCGCCCAGCACGGGCCGTTCGTGATGAACACCCGCGCCGAGATCGTCGACGCCTTCAACGACTACAAACGCACCGGCTTTGGCGGCTGGCCTTGGCCACGGCCCGATCCGGTGCATGGCCGACAGGGTCGATTCGCCCGGTACGCGGACGGCCGGGTCGAGACCCGTGAGGGTTGATCCGAAGGGTTGATCCGAAGGGTTGATCCGGACGGCGCGGCCCGGCATACCCTCGCGTCACCACCAAGGAGGGATGATGCGACGCTGGATGCCTGGGCTCATGCTCTTGGCTTTGACGGGGTGTGACGACGACGGGTCGCGCGCCGATCCCGTCGAGGACGCGACGTTCGACGCGCAGATGTTCGACGCCGGTCAGCCTGACGCGGCGACAGACGCGGCCCTCGCAGATGCTGCCCTCGAAGACGCGGCCATCCAAGACGCGCTCGTCGACAGGGGCCTGCCGCCCGATGCGGGCCCGCTGTTCACGGTGCGCTGTGAGTCGGTGCCCGAGACGCGCATCGAGATCATCGACCTCGGTGAGGTCTTCGTGGGCACGGTCGGCGGCTTCGGCGGGATACCCTTCACGTTGCCCGACGACGCCATCAGCTTCACAATCGTGTTCGTTGAACAGGTCGACAGCGCGCTGATGACGGTCACCCATCTGACCGGACCCGATGGCGAAGCGCTCGTCTCGCCCATGCCCGAGGGCTACACGCCATCGGCGCGTGACCAGTTCCTGGGGCCGTTCCCCGGCGGCTTCTACAGCCCGAACCGCTCCGCAGCCAGCGCGACCGGCGCCGGCGCTCTGCTGGTGCCGAACAACCCAGACGTCGCCGTGCAAGGGGGCGAGTGGCAGGTGCGCTTTGCGGCGGTCAATGCGCTGACCGGGCGCGCGGCCGAGACCCGAGCCCAAGTGCAAATCCTGGTCAAGCGCGCCGCCGAGGCCCCGGCCTGTGGACGCCTGCCAGTGCATCTATACTTCACCGGCGCGCGCGGTTGGACGGCCGAGAGCGCACCCGATGATGCCGACTTTCAACGCGCCTTGGAGCGCATGCGCGGCTTCTATGCGGGGGTCGGCATCACCCTGGGTCCGATCACCTACGACGACGTCGAGGAGCCGCCCGAAGAGGTCGAAGCGACCGGCGGGCCGGGCAGCGCCATGCACGACCTCTTCGCGACGAACGCCTACGACGACGGCCTGGCGATCTTCTTCGTGGCGCGCATCACCAGCCCGTTCGGTACGGGCGTCGGCGGCGTCGCGGGCGGCATCCCCGGGCCGACTCTCCAGCCGGGCACGCCGCGCAGTGGCGTCGTCGTCGCGACCGAACTCGAAGAGGATTCCGAGGCGATCGGCCATATCATGGGGCACGAGTCGGGCCACTTCCTGGGGCTGTTTCACTCGGTCGAGTTCATCGGCGCCACCGACCAGATCGCAGACACGCCGACCAACACCCGCGACCGGAGCAACCTGATGTTCCCCACGGTCACCGCGGGTGAAGCGATGCTCTCGCCTGGCCAAGGCTGGGTGCTCCACAAGAACGCCAGCGTCATCGCCGAGGAGCCATAATGATCGCCTTGTTTCTCATCTTCAGCCTCGCCGTGCCCGCCCAGGCCACCCCGGCCACCCCGGACGCGACAGCCCGCGTCGATCTGCTGCTCAACTCGATCGACGTGCTGCTCAGCCCCATGGCCATCGCCCAGGTCGGGCTGACCGAAGACTACGCCGTGGCGGTCGCGACCGATTCGACGCGGCGGCGCTACCTGCGGGTCCGGGCGACCGGCGCGTTGGCCATGTTCGGGTCAGCCCGCGGCCGGTCAGTCCTGCTGGAGTTGGCGCGCGACGACACCGACGTCGAGGTGCGCATTCAGGCGGTCACGTCGCTGGTGTATTGGTTCGCTGAGGACGCGCCCGGCCAGCTGGCCGCCGCGCTGGTGGCCATCGCCGATCACGCGCCGCCCATGCTGCGCAAATTGGTCATGCGGCGAGTGCGGCAGCTGCCTCGATAGGCCGCCCTTCGGCCCGGTCTCAGCAGTCTATTCTTCGCAGAGCTCCGAGCCCTCGTCGGCCGGCACGCAGCCCGATTGTGCCTGCGCGTTGACCCATTGCTCACAGCACCGAAACTCTTGGGGGCAGCCCTCGCCCATGCCGCACGGCAAGATGCACAGCTGTCCAAACGGGCCCACACCGGCCGCCTCGCAGATCTCGTCTGCGGTGCAGCCAATGCCCTGCAAGCAGGCGGGCTCGCTGTTGTCCCAATTGCTCATTCGGCGGGCGTCGGGCTGGCATTGGCCATCAACGCAGATGTCGTTGCCCTGACAATCGTCTGATCCCCGACAGACTGCGCATTGCCCAGTGGCCGGGTTGCACTGCGCGTCGCCGTCACAGTCCACCTGCTCGCAGGGCGACTGATCGCAGCGGTTGCGGTTGGCGCACCCAAACGCCACCTGGCCATCCCGCTCAACCTCGGCACAGAACATGCCCACGGGGCAACTGCGCTGGGCGTCGCAGCGCGCGCCGCAGAAGCCCTGGTCGCCGTAGTACAGGCACAACATCGATTCGGGGCATTCGGCTGCGGTCTCGCACGCTCGGCACTGGGCGCCTTCGCGATCGACGCAGGCGCCCGATCGTGGATCGCAAGCCAGGTCGACGGGGCATTGCACCTGCGCGCAGGGGGCAGGCAAGGGCGCGCAGTCGCCATTGTCACAGACGTCGCCGCAGCCATTGCCGTCGCGGTCGGCCTGATCGGGGTTGGGGCGCCCTCGGCAGTTGTCACACGCATCGCCCAAACCGTCGCCGTCGCTGTCGATCTGCGGATCCGCCACCTCGGGGCAGATGTCGACGTCATCGGGCACGCCGTCGCCGTCACGATCGTTGCCGGTGCACGCGTCGCCCATGTCGTCGGCGTTCGAGTCGAGCTGGTTGGGGTTGGCCAGCCGACGGCAGTTGTCACACCGGTTGCCGACGCCGTCTTCGTCATCGTCGGGCTGTCCGGGGTTGAACAGGTCGGGGCAGTTGTCATACGGGTCGGGCACGCCGTCGTTGTCGCGATCTGGCAGGATCGAGCAGGCGTCGCCCACGCCGTCGTCGTCGAAGTCGAGCTGGTCGAGGTTGGGCTCGTCGCGGCAGTTGTCACAGGCGTCGCCCAGGGTGTCGCTATCGCGATCGGCCTGGTCGGCGTTGGGCGTGTTGACGCAGTTGTCGCGCCCATCGGGGACGGCGTCACCGTCGACATCAACCGGACCCATCGCGGCGTCGCGGATCTGCATGTCGGGGGCGACCCCGCCATCGGGCGGTGGCCCACGATCGAAGCCCATCCCGCCCATCCCGCCCACGCCGC
>JBNMOZ010000023.1:0-20543 GCA_051276005.1 Bradymonadia bacterium
TGAGCCTACCCCCCCAGTAGTCGCCTCTGGCTGTCCGCCTGGGCGATTCGGCTCGGTCTGGTTGCTCGCTCTCGCGGCTCCAGGTCTTGCCGACCTATTCCTTCTTCAGCGCCTGCTTGACGGGCCACCGAGCAGAGATGTGGATCACCAGGACGCCCGGCTCATCGGTCGTGCGGGTGGTGAACACGCGCCCATCGTCGGTGCGGTAGAGCTGTGCTTGCTTCGCCGCCAAGTTGAATCCATCAGCCCGCGCGGCCCGCACGAGCGCTGCTTTGAGCGCAGGCAGATCATCGGTGCGCACGGCGTATGCCAGCCGCTGCGCGTCGGTGAAAGCCCCGGCGAAGCGCACCGCGTGGTAGTGCGCGAACTCGTATCCAACCGGCGCATAGACCTGATCGTGAAGCCAGCGAACCGGCGCGCGTAGCAGCCCAGTCGGATCGGCCAGCGGGGCGGTCGCCCGGCGCATCAAGTTGAATTCGACCCGCGCAGCAAGGTCGGTCTGCTCGGTGATCTTGACCGTCAAGCTGCCGTGGGTGGGGTGCGCCATAGGCGAGCGCAATTGCTCATCGATGACGGCATAGCCCGCGCGCTTGAGGTGCCGCACCACCGCAGCGCGCAGCGCCGCGCCCCGATCAGTCGTCACGATGCGGATCATGTCTTCGTGGCGGCCCGGCGCAGGCTGGGTGTGGACCATCTCTCGCTCGATCTCGTACGCGATGATCTTGGCCTCGCCCGGTGGAACCAGCGCACGCGCCGCAGTCGTCAGCGGCTCGGCCGGCGCCAGCGCGGTCTGTCGGTCGAAGTCCTTGATCCAGACCATGTGATTCGCCGGATCGACGCCGTGCAGGCGGCTCAACGGCTGGGGCGGCAGTTGCGCGGTCACCGCCGTCACGGGCGCGGCGACCGCGGCATCGGTCTTTGGATCCGCGGCCGGGGGGGTTGGACCGCAACCAACGAGAACCAGCAGGGCGAGCAGCAGGAGCAGGGCGTGGCGCATGGTCTGGATATGCCACACCTTCGAGCGCCTGACCAACCTGCGGTGGCCCGGGCAATATTGCGGGTCGCCACGCACACCAATTCGTGGTGAGTTGGCCGAATGAAGAACCTGCTGGTCGTCAATATCGTCGGGCTGACGCCTGAGCTGCTCGCCTACACCCCCCGGATCGCGGCGGTCGCGAAGGGTGGCTTTCAGGCGACGCTGAGTCCGTCGCTGCCGGCGGTCACCACCACGTCGCAGTCCACGATGCTCACCGGCCGCATGCCGCGTGATCATGGTGCCGTGGCGAATGGGTGGTACTTTCGCGACTTGGCCGAGGTGTGGTTGTGGCGGCAGTCCAATCACCTGGTGCAGGGCCCCAAGGTCTGGGACGCGGCCCGTGAGCGCTTTGGCGAGACGTTCACCGTGGCCAAGATGTTCTGGTGGTACAACATGTACGCCGACGTCAACTGGTCGGTGACGCCGCGCCCGGTCTATCCAGCAGATGGCCGCAAGCTGCCAAGCATCTATGCCGAGCCACCTACGCTCAAAGCGCGGCTGCAAGACGCGCTGGGCACCTTCCCACTGTTTAACTTCTGGGGCCCAACAGCCGACATCAAGTCGAGCGCCTGGATCGCCAAGGCGACGCGCCAGGTCATCATCGACCACGCCCCGAGCCTGGCGCTCTGCTACCTGCCGCACCTTGACTATGAGCTGCAGCGCAAGGGCCCGCGCGGTCCGCACGCGGAGGCCGCGGCCGCTGAGATCGACGCCGTCGCCGGAGACTTGATCGATGACGCCCGCGGGCGAGGCTATGAGATCCTGGTGGTGAGCGAGTACGGCATCGAGGCCGTCGAGTCTGGCGTGCACATCAACCGTGCCCTGCGCGACGCAGGCCTGCTGCGCGCGAACCTGGTCGATACGGGCTGGGAGCTGCTCGACTTTGGGGCCAGCGCGGCCTTCGCGGTGGCCGATCACCAAGTCGCACATGTCTACGTGAAGGACCCCCGAAACATCAGCAAGGTCAAAGCCTTGCTCGAGGGGCTTGATGGCGTTGACCGCGTCTTGGACGCCGAAGGCAAGGCCGCTGCAGGCCTCGACCATGGGCGCAGCGGTGAGCTGGTCGCCATCGCGAAGGCCGGCCGCTGGTTCACCTATTACTACTGGTTGGACGACGCGGTGCGGCCCGACTTCGCCAACTGCGTCGACATCCATCGTAAGCCCGGATACGACCCGGTCGAGCTCTTCGTCGATCCCGCGCTGGCCGCGCCTAAACTCAAGGTCGCCTGGACGCTGCTCAAGAAGATGGCCGGTTTTCGCTACTACATGAACGTCATCCCGCTCGACGACACGTTGGTCAAAGGCAGCCATGGGCGCTTGCCGAGCACCCGCGCCCAGGGCCCGCTGGTCATCAGCAGCCAGACGATCGGCGCGGCCGACCACCTGCCAATGACCGCGATCCACGATCTGATCCTCGACTCGATGGCCTAGCGCGTGAGCTGCGCGTGTCAGGCTGGCGTGTTAGCCGACCTCGCGCGCGAAGTGACGGACGAAGTTGCGCATGATGATCGGCCCCGTGTGGACGCCGACGAGGCGATCGAGCACGCGCTGCGCTGATCCTGGGCCGGTCTCGGCGTCGATGTCGCTGGCCCGCTCACGCACGATCGTGCGCAGGATGTCGGCGTCGAACTCTGGATGCCATTGGACGGTCCGGCAATGCGCACCCATGCGCAGCGCCGAGATAGGCGTCATGGGCGTCCGTGCGATGTTCGTCGTGCCGTCCGGCAGGCTGTTGACCGCGTCGCTGTGGGTGGTCAGCACCGGGATCGTGCTCGGCAGGCCCTCAAAGAGCGGATCGTCGTCAAGCGAGACGTCGACCACCCCAATCTCGCGTCCGGTCGAGTTGCGCCCCACGTCGGCACCGAGCGCGTCGCCCAGCAGCTGGTGCCCGTAGCAAACACCCAGCGTCGGCACGTCAGCGCGCACGGCGGCGAGCAGCCATTCGCCCGCCCGCACCGACCACGCGGGTCGATCATGAACCGACAGCGGGCTGCCTGTGACGACGAGGCCAGACATGCGGTCGAAGGCGGGCAAGGGCGCGTTGGCGGTGGCGTCGACGACATCGAATCTCTCGACTGGCCACCCCAGAGCGTCGGCGAACCACTGCACATATTCACCTCGGGCAGCGCAGAGCGCGTCCGAGGGGCGACCGGTCTTCAGGATGGTGAGGCGCATGCCCTATGAGTACTCGGCTGGCGCGGGTCAGTACAGCCCGAGCAGCGTGTGGACCATGTCGGCGAGGTCGACAGAGAGCTGGGCGAGCTGAGCTCGGCGCGACTGCAACAGCATGTGGCGCCGAATCATCGACCAGTTGAGGACCCCCATTGCGATGGTGTCGTCGATCTCGTGGATGCGTCGGTCGAGGGTATCGATCATCTGCCCGAGCGCGCGCGAGGCGTGTCCGCCAACGCGGTGCAGGTCGGGCCATTCGTCGACCGATTTGCTTGCGAGCAAGCACATCCAGCGCTTGATGGCCAGCAGCCGAAAGCGGTCGAGTGGCAGACGGGTGCCCCGTAGGTACCCGTTCAACTGGATGCTGACAGGATGGGTCAGGCAGTGCAGAGCCTGGGGCGAGAACTCATTTGAGCCGTAGGCAATGGCCATCATGGGGCATCCTCGAGTGCGCGGAGATGGTGGTCGGGTATCCAACAACCATGCCAGCATGCGAGAGATGTGAGCCTATGTAGGTTTGGCGAGCGAGGGGCGCAGGTAGACCTGCAAGAGCGGGCACACTGCGTGGCAGCAGCAATCAGCGCGCGCCCTTTGCCCGCGCCCTTCAGCGCTTGCGGCCGGCCGTGAGATCAGCCCTTGAGGTCGGCCACCGGGCTGATCAGCCGGCGGTATATCCGAGCAAACCAGAGCCCCAGATGCACCAGACCATCATACCGCCGGTCGTGAGCGGCGCGTTCCACCACCGCGGCCGATACAGATGACGCGTCACGACAAAGGCGAGGATCACGAAGGGCCATGCCGCGACCGGATCGCTGATGAAGTGCATGACGGGTGCAGAGAAGCGCGTCGCCAGCCACTCTAAGAGTGACGGGGTGTAGGGCCGATCTGAGAAGGGGGTCCAGTTCTGGGTCTCGGCGATCGCGAAGAACGAACACAGCACCAGTCCGCTGAGCAGCGGCCAGCCACGGCGAAGCAGAGCGTATCCAACCGATGGACGTTCGGCGGTCGTGGTGGTCATAAAAGGCTCCAGGGCGTTGAGATCACGGAATGATGCGCATCTGCGCCGTCTCGCTCAAGCCAAGTAGTCGGGGAAGCGTGAAATCGACCGGTAAACCGCCTCGTCGGCGCCCTTCGGCGTCGTTGAGCCAGGCGCTGAGCTTGGCGAGCATGTGCCCGTCGCGCACCGCGTCAGCCCATGCAAGGCGCTGAATATGGGTCGGTGGCGGACTCTCGGTGAAGTGGCCCAGCCGGGCCAGCCGACGAAGGCGGACGTCCAGCGTCGCCAGAAACCCAGGATCCGCGTTGAGCCGAGGGGCGGCGCCAACGCTGCGCAACGCCAAGAGTCGCGCCCCCGATCCATGGCGGGCTTGGAGCCATTGCACAAGGTCATGCCGCCCTTTGCGTGGGGCGAAGTCGAAGCAAGCGCGGGGAAACACCCACGGTGCGGGGCGCCGCAGCCGCGCGCTCAGCGCCACAACCGGGTCAACGTCCACCGGGCGCCCGACGACCACGTCGGGCAGCGTGAAGTCCAACTCCACGAACAGCCGCAGCGCATCACTTGGCCCGCTCGAGGACCAAATCGAGGCCGTCGGCACGCCGCGTGAGGCCAGCAGGTCGAGCCCAACGCGGCAATCGTCCAGCGGGCTATCTAGAAGCCAAATCCAGCGCTGTACGCGCAGCCCAAGACGCTGCGCGAGCGCGCGCCAGGCGGTCGACCGTGTCGAGGGCCCATGCACGACCATGACCAGCGGGCGGGCCCGACACGCCAGCCACATCTCGAACGCCAGCACGTCGATCGAGCCCAGAATATGGGCCGTCGCAGACACGTGGGCGACCGCGCCTGGCTCGCAGTGAGGCGGGGTGAGGCTCAGCGCGGCAGCGCCTTGCGGTCGATCTTCCCGCGGTCGTTGCGCGGCAGGGCGTCGACGAAGATCACCTCGCGCGGATATTTATACTTCGCCAGCGCGGTCTGCACGAAGCGCTGTAGGGCCTCGGCTGTGACGGGGGCTCGCACGGCGACAACCGCCCGCGAGAGCATCAACCCTTGGCGTTCGACCCCGATGACCGCAGCCTCTTTGACGGCTGGATGGCGGCACAGGCAGTGCTCAACCTCGAGCGGGCTGACCCATTGCCCGGCGATCTTCAGGAGCATATCAGCGCGGCCTTTGAACCAGAAGTAGCCATCCACATCCCGACTGAACAGGTCGCCTGAGCGGCACCAATGCCCGTGAAAGGTGCGCCACGACTTCTTGCGATCGAGCCAGTAACCGAGCGCGACGCTGTCGCCCTTGACCCACAGCACGCCAGTCTCACCCACGGGCACCTCGGGCGCCCCCGGCCCTTCGGCCTCCGCCGGCAAAATCTTCAGCACATAGCCGTCGACCGGGCGACCCAGGCTGCCTGGCTTGATGTCGCCGGGTCGATTCGACAGGTAGATGTGGAACATCTCGGCGCTGCCGATGCCGTCATAGACGGGCGCGTCGAACCGCGACTGCCAGCGCGCCAGTAGCGCGGGCGGCAGCGCCTCTCCCGCACTCAAAGAGAACCGCAACGACTCGAAACTCAGCGGCGTCTCAGCGTCGGCCTCGAGGATGCGGGCCATGAGCGTCGGCACATTCGTCAGCGCGGTCGCGTGGTAGTGATCGACGGCCCACGCGATGCGCTGCGCGGTTGGCTTCTCGCTGAAGAGCGCGGCGCATGCGCCCACCGCGAACGGGAACATCAGGTTCGTGCCGGTCGCATAGCCAAAGAACAGCCGGGGCACGCTCACGCAGACGTCGTCGGCGCGGTAGCCAATCGTGCCCTTGGCGTAGACCTCGGTGTTGAAGGCGAAGTCGCCGTGGCAGTGCATCGCCGCCTTGGGTCGACCCGTGCTGCCGCTCGTAAACAACCAGATCGCCGCGTCGTCTCGCTGGATCGCGGGGGGGGGCAAGGTCGGATCGGCGGCTGACAAGGCCGTCCACAGGCATCGCGGGTCGTTGAGCGTCGCCTCAGGATCATCGAACGTCGCCGCGTCGGGAGCCAACAGGACGGTCACGTCATCGGGAAGACGACCCGATAGGCGCGCCGCGACGCTGGGCGTGGTGAACAAGACGCGCGCTCGAACATAGTCGACGACGTCGAGCAGAGCCTCGGTGGGGCTGAGCGGGTTGCCCATCGTGATAACGGCGCCAGCGCGCAGCGCGCCAAAGAACACCCACGCGAACGGCGGCATGTCTGGGAGGACGATATAGACGCGCTCTCCGGGACGGACGCCCTGTGCTTGCAGCAGCCCGCTGACCCGACGCGCGCGATCGGCCACGTCGCCATAACTCCACTGCCGATCGCCGAAGCGAAGGGCCGCCCGCTCGGCGAGGCCGTCTCGGATTCGATCGAACAGGAAGTAATCGGCCAGGTTGAATCGCTCGGGCACAATGCGCCTGCCTCTCGACGGTCGGGGTGAGTGCCGGCAGGATGCGATTTGCGCTCGCGCGGGTCAATCCGTCGGGCGTCGTGACCAGTCCAGGATCGGGCAGATCCCCGAGGTTGCAAAACTTTTTAGATCTCGCAGTGCAAAGGAGTCACTTTCGGCGCGACAAAATGTCGCACCGTGATCTTTTGTCGCACCCACGTGGCGCCGGTTTTGTGTTGGACTCCGCGGGGTTGGGGTGCTAGATAGCCCCGCCCACGTGTGGAACGAACCTTGCCAAGACAGCGACTCGCGCACCGAGTTGGCAGGCTAAAACGCAACACGGGGCTGAACGAAAGCCGCTCGACATGTCTCGAGCAGCGTCGATAAGGGGTGTCGAATGAGCACCGAGGAACACCGGACCGAGCCCACCGAAGACGAAGTTTTCGTCTTCCCGGCGTGGCACAACAAGGTGCCGAAGATCGTCTTCGGCATCATTGGTCCAGTCGTGACTGCTCTCGTGATTGGTGCGGTCTGGTATTACTTCTCGCCACGCAACACCGAGGTGGGGTATCGGCCAGTCCAACCCGTCGCGTACAGCCACAAGCTGCACGCCGGTGATTTGGGTATGGACTGCCGCTACTGCCATACGGGGGTCGAAATCGGCGCCCATGCACGCGTGCCGCCCACCCAGACCTGCATGAACTGCCACGCGCAGATCAAGACCGAGAGCCCCAAGCTGCTCAAGGTCCGCGAGAGTTGGGCGTCTAATGAGCCGATCGAGTGGGTGAAGATCCACAAGACGCCTGATTACGCCTACTTCGATCACAGCGCACATGTGAACGGTGGCGTGGGCTGCGAGTCGTGCCATGGCCGCATCGATCAGATGATCGAGGTCGCGCAGGCCAAGCCGCTCAACATGGGCTGGTGTCTCGACTGCCACAACGCGCCCGAGAATCACCTGCGGCCCAACGACAAGATCACGGCCATGGGCTACGCGGAATCCATGAAGCCGGAGGAGCAGGTCAAAAAAGGCCTGGAGCTCAAGGAGCTCTATAACTCCAACCCGCCAATCCACTGTTCGGGGTGTCACCGATGACGAACTGGCGCAGCCTGGATGACCTGGAGGCGGCGACTGCCGCACTCTCGGCGCAGACGCCTGAGGGCGGCGATGAGTTCGCCGAGCCCGTCGAAGCCCCTGAGATGGACGGCACGACGCGGCGCCACTTCATGGGCGTGATGGGCGCATCGATGGCGATGGCCAGCCTTTCGGGCTGCGTGCGTCGCCCCGAAGCGTACATCGTCCCCTACAGCCGCACGCCCGAGGAGTTCCTGCCCGGCATCAAGCAGCACTTCGCGACGAGCACGAGCACCAACGGCAACGCCATTGGTTTGCTGGTTGAGAGCCACGAGGGCCGGCCGACGAAGATCGAGGGCAACCCCGATCATCCGATGAGCTTCGGCAAGACCAGCGCTGTCCATCAGGCCTTGGTCCTCGACCTCTACGATCCCGTCCGCATGCGCATGCCCCGCAAGGCCGGCAGCCCCACAACCTGGGACGCCGCAAACACCTTCGTCACGGCGCACTTCACGGCTCTTCGGCAGTCCCGCGGCAAGGGTGTGGCGATTCTTTCGCCGGCCGTGCCTGGGCCCAGCTTCGCGAGCCTGAAGACCAAGATCCAAAAGCGCATGCCCGACTTGTCGTGGCACACCTTCGAGCCGGTCTCCGATGACAACCAGCGCGAAGGCCTGCGCCTGACATTCGGCCAGCCGTTGCGGCCCCGCTTCGAGTTGAACATGGCAACCACCGTGTTCACCCTCGGCAGCGACGCGCTCGTTTCGGAAGGCGATTCGGTCGCCAACGCCTATCGCTGGGCACAGACGCGCAAGCTCGACAGCCCCAAGTCGGGCATGAGCCGGCTGTACACGATCGAAGCGGCCCACTCGGTGACTGGCACCTGCGCCGATCACCGACTGCGGGTGCCCGCGAGCCGGCACGAGCAGATCGCATGGGCCCTCGTCGACGCGCTCGCTGCTCTGGGCAAGGCCTTCCCCATTTTGTCGGTGCAGACCGCCAAGACGGCTTCGGCTGGCCTTGACGCGAAGGCCCGCGCCTTCGTCGACGCGATGGCCGCTGACTTGGCCGATGGCGGCGAGCCCGGCGGCACGCAGCGATTCGGTTTGATGATCGCAGGGCAGGGCACGTCGCCGACGACCCATGCGCTCGCGGCGCTCATCAACCTGGCCATCGGCGGCCACGGCAAGACCGTCTTCTACTTCCCCGATCTGCGCCGCGGTGCTGACGAGCTTGGCGACATGGAGTCCCTCAAGGGGCTCGTCAAAGAACTCAACGACGGCAAGGTCGACACCCTCGTGGTGCTCGGTCAGAACCCGGCCTACACGGCACCCGGCGATCTCGACTTCGCGGCTGCGATGCGCAAGGCGAAGACGAGCATCGTGCTCGCCGACTATCGCGATGAGACCGCGATGCCGGCCACCTGGGCCCTGCCGCGCGCGCACTTCTTGGAGACCTGGGGCGACACGTTCGCGGTCGACGGCACCACGTCCATCCAGCAGCCGCTCATCGCGCCGCTGCATGGCGCATGGAGCGAGCTCGAGCTGTTGGCCCGCGTCGTGGGCGAAGAGCGCACTGACGGACACGGTCTGGTTCGCGAGTTCTGGAAGAGCCGCCAAGGCGCGGTCGGCTTCCACAAGAAGTGGCGTCGCTGGCTGCACGATGGCGTGCTCGACAAGCCCTTCTTCGGCTCGCACCCGGTCTTCAAGCGCCCGCAGGACGGCGGCCAACTCAAGGCCAGCGCCGTCGGCGACATGCCGACCGCGCGCAACCTCGAGATCGTCTTCGTGCCCGATCCGAACCTGTACGACGGGCGCTACGCGAACAACTCGTGGCTGCAAGAAGCACCGGATCCGATCACCAAGGTGACCTGGGACAATACCTTCCAGATCAGCTTATCGACGGCCGAGACGCTGAACATCGAATCTGAGGACCGCGTGACGGTCTCGGTCGGTGGACAAGCGGTCGACGGGGTCGCTTGGGTCACGCCCGGTATCGCTGAAGGCACCGTCATCGCGACGCTCGGTTATGGCCGGGCGTTCTCGAACTTCCTGCCGTACCACGACGACGGCAAGGTCGGCTTCGACGTCAACCCGCTGCGTTCGACGGTTGCACCGTTCAGCATCGCGGGCGCCAAGCTGACCAAGAAGGCCGGCAAGTACATCGTCGCTTGTGTGCAGCGCTTCAACAGCCAAGAGCCCGGCTTTGGCTACGAGGCGCGCCCCTTGGTGCGTGAAGCAAACCTGACCGACTACCGCAAGAAGCCCCACTTCGCGAAGTCGGGCATCCTCGAGCACGGCAAGCCGCCGCCCGATGCCCTCGTGGTTCACCCGCCGACCAAGTCGCTCTACGGCGACTGGGACTATTCGAAGGGGTACCAGTGGGGTCTGGCGATCGACCTCAACAGCTGCACCGGGTGCAACACGTGCCTGGTGGCCTGTGTGGCTGAGAACAACATCATGTCAGTGGGCAAGGATCAGGTGCGCCGCGGTCGCGAGCTGCACTGGATCCGCATGGACCGCTACTTCGTCGGCAACGACGATGAAGCGCGCGTCGTGCATCAGCCCATGACCTGCCAGCAGTGCGAGAACGCCCCGTGCGAGAACGTCTGCCCGGTTGCCGCGACCGTCCACAGCCCTGAAGGGCTCAATGACATGGCGTACAACCGCTGCATTGGCACGCGGTACTGCGCGAACAACTGTCCCTTCAAGGTGCGGCGCTTCAACTTCTACAACTACTCCAAGGGTCAGCCTGAGCTGATCCACATGGTGCGCAATCCGAACGTGACGGTGCGCTTCCGCGGGGTGATGGAGAAGTGCACGTACTGCGTGCAGCGCATCAACACTGGCAAGCGTCAGGCCAAGATGGCCAACGATGCCAAGGTGGCAGCGACGATCATCGATTCAATTCAGACGGCATGCCAGCAGGCGTGCCCGGCCGATGCGATTACCTTCGGTGACATCAACAATCCTCAGAGCAAGGTCGCCCGGCTCAAGAAGCAGGACCGCGATTATCTGGTACTGCGCGAGCTGAACCTGAAGCCGCGCACCTCCTACCTTGCGAAGGTGTCCAACCCCAACCCCAAGATGGGCGGGTGAGATGGCGAGCGTGACGCAAGAAACAGTCTTTCCGCCGCCGTTGGTGGGCGGTGATCCCACCTTCGGGTCGGTCACCGAGACGGTCTGCAGGATCGTAGAAAAGCCTCCGACAATCGCGTGGCTGGTGTGCTTTGGCGCCGCATCCACCGTGATGCTCGGACTGCTGGGCACCATCGCCTACCTGATCTGGGAAGGCACCGGCATTTGGGGGCTCAACAACCCCATCGGCTGGGGCTGGGCGATCGTCAACTTCGTGTTCTGGGTCGGCATCGGCCACGCCGGGACGCTGATCTCGGCCGTGTTGTTCCTGTTCCGTCAGCGATGGCGGACGGCGATCAACCGGTTCGCGGAGGCGATGACGATCTTTGCGGTCATCTGCGCCCTCGTGTTCCCGGGGATTCACGTCGGTCGCATCTGGGCGGCCTATTGGATGTTCCCGCTGCCCAACCAAATGGGCATGTGGCCGAACTTCCGCAGCCCGCTGCTGTGGGACGTCTTCGCGGTCTCCACCTACTTCACGGTGTCTTTGTTGTTCTGGTACGTCGGCCTGGTTCCCGACCTCGCGACGCTGCGTGACCGGGCCAAGGGCAAGGTCGCCTTCTACGCCTACGGGATCTTCTCGCTGGGTTGGCGCGGTGCGAACCGCCATTGGCAGAACTATGAGCGCGCCTACTTGCTGCTCGCCGGCTTGGCGACGCCGCTCGTGCTCTCGGTGCACACCATCGTGTCCTTCGACTTTGCGGTCTCGGTCATCCCGGGCTGGCACACGACGATCTTCCCGCCGTACTTCGTGGCGGGCGCCATCTTCAGTGGCTTCGCGATGGTGCTGACCCTGTCGATCCCCGCTCGGGCGATCTTCGGGCTCAAGGACTTCATTACGATCCGGCACATCGAGAACATGAACAAGATCATCCTCGTGACCGGCTCAATGGTTGGTTACGCGTATGCAATGGAGTTCTTCATCGCCTGGTACTCAGGCAGCCCGTACGAGTCCTTTGCGTTCGTGAACCGTGCCTTCGGTCCGTACGCTTGGGCCTACTGGATCATGGTGAGCTGCAACGTCATTACGCCGCAGTTCTTCTGGTTCAAGCGTTTCCGCACCAGCGTCATGGCGACGTTCATCCTGACGATCTTCGTCAACATCGGCATGTGGTTCGAGCGCTTCGTCATTACGATGTCGCTGCATCGCGACTTCCTGCCGTCGTCGTGGGACTACTTCACGCCGACGCTGTTCGACTGGGCGTGCCTGATTGGCTCGTTTGGCCTGTTCTTCACGTTGTTCCTGCTGTTCATGAAGTTCCTGCCGGCGGTCGCCATCTCAGAGATCAAGGGCGTCATGCCCCAGGCCGACCCGCACTGGAAGGGCTACCAAAAGGGGGCCGACCATGGCTGAGTCGCAGAGCATCGACTCCGGTAGCGTCGAGTCGCGCAGTGTCGAGATTCGCAACTGGGGCGTCCTCGCCGAGTTTGCGAACCCGTGTGAGCTGCTCGAAGCAGCGCAGGCGCTGCATGACCAGGGCTACACCAAGTTTGAGACCTGGTCGCCGTTCCCCATTCATGGGATGGACGACGCTATGGGCCTCAGCGGATCCAAGGTGCCCTGGATTGCGCTCGTGGGCGGCCTGACGGGCCTGTCCATCGGTGTGGGCCTGCAGTGGTGGAGCGGCGCCGTCGCCTACCCCCTCGTGATCGGTGGCAAGCCACTGTTCGCCTGGGAGTTCGGCATGCCGGTCATGTTTGAATTGACCGTGTTGCTCTCCGCGTTCGGCGCGGTCTTCGGCATGTTCGCGCTCAACAAGCTGCCCAAGCCGTTTCACCCCTTGGACCGCGTCAAGCGCTTCAAGAAGGTGACCGACGATGCGTTTTTCATCACCATCGAGGTGACCGATCCCAAGTTCGACCTGGACAGCGCTCAGCGTGCCCTCGCCGACCTGGGCGGCAGCGACGTGACCGTGGTCAAGGAGTAATGACGATGAACCGAATCGTACGTCTCCATGGGTTGACGCTGATGTTGCTGGCCACCGCGCTGCCCGTTGGGTTGAGCGGTTGCCGTGGCGAGCCTTCTGAGAAGCCGCCGGTGCACCTCAACCTGAACATGGACACGCAGGACAAGTACAAGCCCCAGCGCGCGAGCACCTTCTTCAAAGACGGTCGCACGATGCGCCCGTTGGTCAAGGGCACCGTCGGTCGCGACGTGATGGCGACCGACGTGCTCGGTGAGCGTGATGACCGGTTCTTGCGCGATGATGACGCCCTTTGGCGTGGCATCGATGCGGCCGGCAAGCAGATCGACAAGATCCCCATGCCGGTCACCGCAGCGCTCATCGACCGTGGGCAGAAGCGCTACAACATCTACTGCGCGCCCTGCCACGATCAGAGCGGCTCGGGCCAGGGCATGATCGCCCGGGCCAACAAGGGTCTCGCCGCGGTGCCGAGCTATCATCAGGACTACATGCGCGCTTACAGCGACGGCTTCATCTTCGACGTCATCACCAACGGCTCCAAGTCGGGGTTGATGGGTGCCTACAAGCACCAGGTGAACGCCGCGGATCGCTGGGCCATCGTCGCGTACGTTCGTGCGCTGCAGCGGAGCCAATTCGCCACCGCAGCGGACGCGCCAGAGGGGAAGCTCTGATGGGTCACGGCAAGCAATTCACCGATTCGCCGATGCTCACCTCGAGCGCGGTCATCAAGGCCTTCCGCATCGGTATGGTTGTGGGCGCGATCGGCGTGGCCGCGAGCATTGCAGGCTGGGCGGTTGGCGATCCCGAGATGAAGAAGCAGTTCTTCTTCTCTTGGCTGACCGGATTTACGTTCGTCCTGACGATCAGCTTGGGCGCCCTGTTCTTCATCTTGATCCACCACATCAGCCGCGCCACTTGGAGCGCGGGTCTGCGGCGGACCGCGGAGAATGTGGCGGCGAACCTGCCATGGCTCGTGATCGCGTTTATCCCGATCATCGTTGGCATGCACGACCTGTATCACTGGTCGCATGCCGAGGCCGTCGCGCTGGACCCGATCCTTCAGGCCAAGGCCAGCTACCTCGACCCGACCTTCTTTCTTGTGCGTGCCGCGTTCTACTTCGCGGCCTGGACGCTCATGGCGTTGTGGTTTCGCAAGCAGAGCACCAGCCAGGATGTCAGTGGCGACATCAAGCTGACCTTCAAGATGCGCAGCCGCGCGCCGGTCGGCATCCTGACGTTTGCTATCACCGTCTCGTTTGCGTCCTTCGACTGGATGATGAGCCTCGACCCGCATTGGTTCAGCACCATGTTCGGTGTCCAGGTCTTCTCTGGCGCGATGGTCTCGTTCCTCGCGACGCTCGGCATCGCCAGCCTGTGGCTGACCCGCGATGGCCGATTCGAGAACACGCTGACGGTCGGCAACATCCACGATGTTGGCAAGCTGATGTTCGGCTTCACCATCTTCTGGGCGTACGTCACCTTCTCGCAGTATTACCTCATCTGGTACGCGAACATCCCCGAGGAGACGGCCTGGTTCTACCTGCGCATGCACAACGGCTGGGAGAACGTCGCTCGTCTGGTCATCTTCGGTCACTTCATGGTGCCGTTCTGGGTCATCCTGAGCCGGCACATGAAGCGTAACCGTACGGTGCTTGGCTTGGTCTGCGGCTGGATGTTGTTGATGCACTTCGTTGACCTATACTTCTTGGTCATGCCGACGCTGCATCACGGTTTGCATCCGCATTGGCTCGACCTGACGTGCGTACTGGGTCTCTCTGGCTTCGCCACCGCGTTGTTCGCGCGTCGCTATCTGAAGACCGCAGGCGTGGCCGCCAAGGACCCGCAGCTCGTTGCCTCGATGGAGTACGACAATGGTTGATGCCCATCATGACGACCACGCGCTGCCGCCCCCTGAGCCCGACGACATCAACGCGGGCAACGTCTTCTTTTGGGGCGTGACGACCTTCGTGGTGCTCATCGTCTGCATCGCTTTGCTTGGCAGCTACTTCTGGGCCGAGCGCTTGACGGAAGACGTCGCGAAGATCAACGAGGCCGGCGCCTATCAGGGGGCCAAGAAGAGCCTCGCGGCTGATCTAAAGCAACAGCTCACGACGTACAAAAAACACGATGACGGACACGTTCAGATCCCCATCGAGCAGGCGATGAAGCTCATCGTCAAAGACTACGCGAAGGCGAACTGACCGGTGAAACTGCGTCTGTCCCATATCCAGGTCGGTCTTCTTGCTTGCCTCGCGGCGTTGCCCGCGTATGCAAAGAAGCTCCCGAACCCGAACGCGTTGTTGGAGAACATCGACGTCGTCGAGCGTCTCGGTGAGACCGTGCCGCTGGATTTGGAGTTTCGCGACGAGGATGGCCAGCCGGTCGAGCTCGGCGACTACTTCAAGGGCGACAAGCCCGTGCTGCTGATGCTGGGCTATTACAAGTGCCCGATGCTCTGCAACATGGTGCTCAACGGTGTCGTGGGCGGCTTGCAAGAGCTGTCCTGGGTGGCCGGTGAAGAGTTCCGCATCGTGACGGTCAGCATCGACCCGCGCGAAGGGCCGAAGCTGGCGCGCCAGAAGAAGGCCACCTACATCAAGCAGTTGGGCAAGCCCAAGGCCGCCAAGGGCTGGCACTTTCTGACCGGCCGTCGCGAGAGCATCAAGGCCCTCGCGGCTGCTGTCGGTTTTGGCTACGAGTACGACACGGACCGGATGGAGTACGCCCATGGCGCGTCCATCTTCTTCTTGTCACCGACGGGCAAGATCACCCGCTACCTGTATGGCATCGAGTACCAGGCCAAGCAGCTGCGTCTCGCCCTCGTCGAGGCGGGTGAAGGCACCATCGGGACGGCGATCGATCGCTTCCTGCTGCGCTGCTACCACTACGATCCGCACAGCCGTAAGTACGGGGTCTACGTCTGGGGCATCATGCGCGCCGGCGGCTTGCTGACGTTCTCTTTCATCGCAATCATGCTTTTCGTTTTCTGGCGGCGTGAGCGCCGTCGCGGATATGGCGCCATTGGTGCCAATCCGGATACGACTCGGGCGTCGAAGCCCGGAGGGGTTTAGTCAATGGCGAACCCAGCCGAATCGGGATCGTTTTGGATGCCACCGCAGGCATCCACGGTCGCAGCAGATGTCGACAGTCTCTTCGACTTCGTCATGCTGCTCAATTACATCTTCTTTGCGCTGATCCTCTTTGGGACGGTGTTCTTGGTCCTGAAGTATCGACGCAAGTCGGACAATCAGGTCGCCAAGTCGCAGATCGCGCACAACGTGAAGATTGAGGCGCTGTGGACCTTCGGGCCACTGGTCATCCTCATCTTCGTGTTTGTCTGGGGCTTTCGGGTCTTCCTGGATCAATCGGTGGCCCCCGCGGGCGCCTATGAGGTCCAGGTCACCGCGAAGAAGTGGAACTGGTCGTTCCGCCACCCCAACGGGGCCCAAGAGTTCAGCGAACTGACCGTGCCCCTGGGGCGTCCGGTCAAGCTCGTGATGCGCTCTGAGGACGTCTTGCACAGCTTCTTCGTGCCGTCGTTCCGCGTAAAGCAGGACGTCGTGCCGGGTCGCTACACCACGCTCTGGTTCGAGGCCACCAAGGCCGGCGACCACCAGGTGATGTGCACCGAGTATTGCGGCAAGGACCACTCGTCCATGCTCGCGATGGTCAAGGTCGTCGACATGCCTGACCCCGAGGGCTACGACGGCCCGAATGTTGGCAAGCCTGACGATATGCCATCCGCGGTCTATGGCGCCGGCCTCTACAAGAGCGTCGGTTGCTCGGCATGCCACTCTTTGGATGGTTCCAAGGGCACAGGCCCGTCTTTCAAGGGCCTGTATGGGCGCATGGAAGAGCTGTCGGATGGCAGCAAAATCAAGGTCGATGAAAATTATCTGGTCGAGTCGATTCATGACCCCAAAGCCAAGAGCTATGGACCGGTCATGCCGTCGTACAAGGGCCAGGTCGAGGGCGATAAACTCGATGGAATCATTGCCTTCATCAAAGCGCAGAAGTAGGCGGGAATTACGATGAGCATGACAACGACGCAGGCTGCGGTCGATCACGCCAACGACCCGCAGGAGACCGACTACATTCGGGCCAAGCGCGGTCTGATGAGCTGGTTGATCACGATTGATCACAAGCGCATTGGCGTGATGTATCTGATCGCTGTGAGCCTTATGTTCCTGGCAGGTGGCGTCTTCGCGTCGCTGGTCCGTTGGGAACTCTTTGAGCCCACGATCATGGAGGGCGGCAAGGCCGTCGGCGGGCATATCTTCCAGCCCGACACCTACAACCGCCTGTTCACCATGCACGGGCTGTTGATGGTGTTCCTCTTCATCGTGCCCGGCCTGCCGGCCGCGTTCGGCAACTTCATTCTTCCGCTGATGATCGGCGCCAAAGACGTCGCGTTCCCCCGGCTCAACCTCGCCAGCTTCCACATCTACCTGGTGGGTGGCGTCATGGCGATTTGGTCGGCGGTCGCGGGCGGCGTAGATACGGGGTGGACGTTCTATACGCCCTACAGCTCTTCGGTGAGTGGTTCGGTGGTGATGATGACGATGTCGGCCTTTGTGCTCGGCTTCTCATCCATCTTCACCGGCATGAACTTCATCGTGACGGTGCACAAGATGCGCGCGCCGGGCATGACGTGGAACCGCCTGCCGCTCTGCGTCTGGGCGTTCTACGCCACCGCGATCATTCAGGTGATGGCGACACCGGTGCTGGCCATCACCTTGCTGCTGCTCGCCATGGAGCGCGTGTTGGGCGTGGGCATCTTCGACCCGAACTTGGGCGGCGACCCGGTCTTGTTCCAGCACTTCTTCTGGTTCTACAGCCACCCGGCCGTCTACATCATGATCCTGCCGGGCATGGGCGTCATCAGCGAGCTGATCACGACCTTCTCGCGCAAGACCATCTTCGGGTACCGCGCCATCGCGCTCTCGTCGCTGGCCATCGCGATCATCAGCTTTTTGGTCTGGGGCCACCACATGTTCGTCTCGGGCCAGTCGGTCTACGCGGGCATGATCTTCAGCTTCCTGACCTTCCTGGTGGCGATCCCGTCGGCCATCAAGATTTTCAACTGGGTGGCCACGCTCTACCAGGGCTCAATCAGCCTCGAGGCGCCCATGCTCTGGGCCCTCGCGTTCTTGATTCTGTTCACCATCGGTGGATTGACAGGCATCTTCCTGGGCGCAATGGGCACCGACGTGCACCTGCACGACACCTACTTCGTCGTCGCTCACTTTCACTACGTGATGATGGGCGGGACGGTGATGGCCTTCTTTGGCGCGCTGCACTACTGGTGGCCGAAGATGTTCGGTCGCATGTACAGCGCGTTTTGGTCGAAGGTGTCAGTCTGGTTGGTGTTCATCGGCTTCAACGTGACCTTCTTCCCCCAGTTCATCATGGGGTCGCAGGGCATGCCGCGCCGGTACTACACGTACCTTGAGCAGTACACGCCGTATCACAAGGTCTCGACCATCGGCGTCGTCATCCTCGGCGTGGGCATCCTGATCATGATTGTCTACCTCTTGAAGTCGCTGCGCACAGGTGAGAAGGCGCCGGGCAACCCCTGGGGCGCGCGCTCGTTGGAATGGTCGATTCAGTCGCCGCCCATCGAGCACAACTTCCACGAGATCCCCACCGTGGTCGAAGGACCGTATGAGTATCCCGTTGAAGGCGGCAATTGATGGCATCCATCGTCAAGCATGAGGTCGCGCATCATTTCTATGATGGGCGCCAAGAGAACACCTCAGCGAAGCTGGGCATGTGGCTGTTCCTGGTCACCGAGGTGTTGCTGTTCAGCGGCCTCTTCGTGGCCTATGCGATCATCAAGGGCGTCAACCCTGAGATGTGGGCTGAGGCGAGCAAGCAGCTCGACGTGACCATGGGCGCGGTCAACACGCTGGTGCTCATCACCAGCTCGTTCACCGTCGCGCTGGCGGTTCGTGCCTCACAGCTCAACAAGACCGGCGAGCGCAACAAGCAGATCGTGGGCCTTCTGGCCGTGACGATCATCCTCGCTGGCGTGTTTTTGGTGGTGAAGTACTTCGAGTACGCCCACAAGTTCCACGACGGACTGCTGCCGGGAACGCACTACTTCAGCCAGGGCATCGACGCCGCCAACCCGCACCTGTTCTTCGGGGTCTACTTCCTGATGACGGGCCTGCACGGCGTCCATGTCATCCTGGGCATGATCGTGCTGACCTGGATCATGATCCGCGCTGCCAAGGGCCATTTCTACCGCGACTACCACACCCCGGTAGAGCTCGGTGGCCTGTACTGGCACCTGGTCGACCTGATCTGGATCTACTTGTTTCCGCTCCTGTACCTGGTCTGAGGCGATAGACGATGAGCGCACACGCTGCACAGAACGACGCCCACGACGACGCCCACGACGGGCCGCACGTCACGCCACTGCCGATCTATTTCGCGGTGTTTGGCACGCTCCTGGTCCTGACCGTTGTCACGGTCTGGATCGCGCAATTCGACTTCGGCGCCGCCAACACGCTGATCGCCATGCTGGTCGCGACCGTCAAAGCGACGCTCGTCGCGGCCATCTTCATGCACCTTCTGTACGAAGAGCGCCTCAACGCGCTCGCGTTCGTCTTCGGTCTGCTGTTCGTGTCGTTGTTCTTCATCTTCACGATGTTGGACGTCTTCACCCGCAAACACGTCGACCCCGTCCGCGCAAATGGCGGACTCGAGGCGGGCGCGGTGTCAGCGCTGCGGCTCGAAGCCGAGGTGGCCCGCAATGCCGCGGCGGCTCCGGTTTTGGCCGATGGAGCGGCCGTCCCCGAGGACGAACGAGCGGTCGCGGCTCCGCCGTCAGTGCCGGTTGTGGCTGTCGCGACGGATGCGCCTGCAGTGAAGCTGGGTCTGCGCACGCAGGGTCGTCGGCTGATGCTGACCGGTACCGTCGCCTCCGAGGATGTGTTGCAGAAGGTCCTGGCGGCGGCCAGGACGGCAGTCGGTGAGGCCAACGTCGCCAGCCGCATCCGCGTCGACGCGACCGTGCCGACGCCCGAGTGGATTGACGCCCTGAGCGGCGCCTACAGCGCCGTTGAGGGTGTGCGTGGGTTGGGCGTTGAGGTGGCCGCATCGAAGGTCGTGATCACCGGGCGCACCGACAGCGAAGAGAGCAAGGCGCAGGCCGCTTTGGCGGTGAGCGCCCAGATGAAGTCTGTGCCGGTCGACAACCGTATCGAGGTCAAGCGCGCAGGTGACGAGGCGCTCGAACGCGTCATCGCGCTCACCAAAGATGTCGACGGGACGCGCTACTTTGGCGAGAACGCCGCCGAGCTGAATGCCAGCGCACACAGCACGCTCAACGCCCTAGGCGACATGCTCTTTGAGATCCCGAGTGTGGGTATTGAGGTCGGCGCCTATGCCGATTCGCGCACCGGTGAAAAGAAGGCCCTGTCGCAGACCCGCGCGAACGTCGTCGTCGCCTACCTCGTCAAGATGGGCATCGAGCCGAAGCGCCTTAAGGGCATCGGCTTTGGTCCCAGCAAGGCTGTGGCCGGCGATACTGCGGCGCAGAATATGCGTATCGATTACGTCGTGCTCGGTACGGACGGTAAGCCGCACACCCGCTAGACGCTCGTCGAGCGTGATGGCGGTACGCTCAGGCGCACCAATCGGGGCCTCGAGTTCAAGATGCATGTCTGGCAGGCCCTCGCCCAGACGGCAGTCGCAGCCGCGGCCCCCGGTCCTTCGCTGTCGCCAGATGGTTCTGGCGCGCGCTCTCACCAAAGAGCCCCCCTTCGCTTCAAATTTCGTCGGCTGCGCAGTCTGTTTGCTTCGA